>BEIP01000027.1 GCA_002898955.1 bacterium HR39
CCGATCTTGGGCGCCCGCTCCCGTCCAGCCGTCTCCGCGGTCGTGCTCGGGATCCTGGTGGCCGGCGGGTGGGCGTCGTCGGCTCTGTTCGGCGGAACGCTGGCCGAGCGGCTCGCCGGGATCGGCGACGAGGTCGCCGGAGGTGGGGGCCGCGCGGCCATCTACGCCCTCGCGCTGCGCCTGATCGGAGAGCGGCCCTGGCTGGGCTACGGCTACGGCACCTTCGAACGGATCTTCACCATGGCCCGTGAGCCGGAGTTCCACGTGGTCTACGACCACGCCGAGAGCAGCTGGCTCGAGCTCGTCGTGGATCTGGGCCTTCCTATAGCTGCGCTCTTCGCGCTGGCCATGCTGCTGCTGGCTGCGATGCTGCTGAGGGGAGCGCTGCGCCGTCGCCGGGATCGGGTCCTGCCGCTCACCGCCCTCGCCGTGGCCGTCGCGGCAGGCGTGCACGCCATGGTGGACTTCTCGCTGCAGATCCCGGCCGTGGCCGTGACCTTCGCCGCCATCGCGGCGACGGGCGCCGCCCATGTCGTGCCGTTGCGGCACATGCCGCCCGCCGGCTCTGTGGCCATCTGGAGCACGGCCCGCATCGCCGCAGTCCTTCTCGGCGCGCTGCTGCTCGTGCTCGCCGTGCCCTACGCGCGGGCGACGTGGCATCTGGCTGTCGGGAATTCCGCCTTCCGACTGGTGGCGGCGGACGAGCCGGTGCTTCCCGCGGTCGTGGAGCGGGCGCGGGGCTCGCGCGAGGCTGCGCTCGCGATCCATCCGACGGGCCGGACGTGGAAGGAGCTCGGCATGGTGGAGCTCTACCGCGCCCGTGACCCGGGGCTGTCGTGGGAACAGCGGCAGGAGGCCCTGCAGCGTGCGCGCGCACATCTGCGTTCCGGCCTCGCCCGCGATCCCGCCGATCCGGCTGCCTGGTACCGGCTGGCGCTGGTCGAGACGATGCGGGGCCGCATCGAGGATGCGGCCGACGCGCTGGCGCTGTCCTGGCGGACCGGGCCGTGGGAGCCCGAGCTGGCGCCGGCCCGCCTGCGGCTCGCCCTGCTGCACTGGCCGCATCTGACAGAGGAGGCGCGGCGGCGTGCAGGCCGCGAGTTCTGCGCGGACCCCGAGAGAGCGGAGCAACTGCGGACCTGGATCGCCGAGGCGGGGCTTGCTGCCGACCCGGCAGTAGCACTATCGGTGATAGAATGCGCAACACAGTGACTGGATCTACCGGAAGTTGAAAACCGGGCTGTTCGGCAGAGCATGTCGATCAGGACAGCACTTCGGGCTTGTCATCGGATCCGCCTTGTGCGATAGGAGGGGCAGGGTTGGAGGATACGAAGTTGGAGGATACGAAATGTCCTGGCGACGCAATTCGATCGCGATCGTGGCGGCGTCCGTGTACCTGCTCGCCGCGTCGCCCCGGGCCATGGCAGCCCTGACGCCCGAACAGCAGGCGGCCCTGCAGTCGGCGCTCGCAGCGGGGACGTTGCGGGTCGAGGCGGAACGGATCGTCGCCGAGCTCGTGCCGCAGGACTGCCGGGTCAGCGTCGGTTTCGACGAGATTCTGGGCGTGGTGGTGCCAGCGGTGGAGGAAGCCGAGGCTGCGGCGGCTTCAGCTCTGGACGCCGAGGCCGGGGCGGCCTCCCTGCTGCGTCGGCGGGAGTGCGCCGAGGATATCCGGCGTGAGGAACTCCTCGCCATGGCGTGCATGGTGCCCTCGGCGCGCACGGAAGATCCCTACCTGCGGGCAGTCTTCGAGTCCGCCCGAAACCGGGCTCTCGCGGAAGTCTCTCCGAACGCGCGCGACATCGCCGTCACCCTCGGAGCTGCGATCGAGGAATGCCCGTTCCCGGCCGACTTCCGCGAGCGGTTGGCCGCACTCGCCTCTGATACGGGTTATCTCGCGTTCGTCGCCACTCTCGTGCAGCCCGTCGGCGGGCCGCCGGCGGTGAGGGCGCCGGCCATCGTACCGCCGGTCTCCTCCGACCGGCCCTTAGCGAGCCCGAGCTGAAGCGGTCGGCAGCCGGATGGTCGATCCGAACGGAAAGCGGCGGGTTCGTCCCGCCGCTTTCCGGTTAGTGACTCTTAGTGACTCTTTGTCAGGACCGCGTCCCAACTGATCTCACGGAGCGTCCCGCACAGGCTCTAACAGTCAGCCATGTATGCCACCCAACACTCCGCCAAATCTTTGTAGGACCCAGCCTCTCCGCCCCCTTTACAAGACGATATAAAGCATTCCTTGCTTCAGCCGTCTCAGAGTTATACCCTTCGACAGGCCTTGCGCATCAGTCATTGACATACGCCTACCGTCTCAATTGCGGCCTCTCGAAGAATGAATCTACGCTCCATGCAACTCTGTATCATCGAATACTCGAACATCATCTTGAGACGCATAACTAATAAGAGCTGGGAGAAACGTCATTGCTATACTATGTAGCGGTCTTAAACGCTGTCTTTTATTTAGCCGCCTGCTACCATGGCCATTAGCTTATCTTTAGCCAATTTTCCAAACCAAACAGCAAGCCCTTCCCTCTGCCCATACAGATGATGCATACCAACAAAAAGAGGCTGGGCAACTAGGAGCGCGACTGCTATTGAGCGCCATGTGCCCGCTATACCAGACGATGATTCAGCTTGGCTGTGCCGGACTGAAAGCGAAATGACTAATATACCTAGCGACAAGTGATAAGCATGCACCCACCTTGCCCAGTCAACGCCTAAAATAAATAGCACCATTGGAACAACGAAGGCAGCGAACAGGGTGCGCCTCGCACGAAGCAAATGCCCAGCCAGGAACTGAATGTCAGATAGTGCAAAAGTTATGAGCCATGTCATCGCGAAGGTATAGATCGCAGCGACATGACCATTCAAGACTCCATGAACGAGATATTCAAGGACGTAATGAATAGCCGTTCTCAAACCGTTGTTTCTGTAAAACCATAGCGGAGGAGCGTCCTCGCAGCGTCCTGGCCAGTCCCAATCGCCGGCGACGGAGCTTATTTCGCGACAGATGTCGCGGACCGTGTCTTCTCCGCCGGCTTTCATGGCGAGCACGCCCGTGACGAGCATGACGGCCGCCCACAGCAGTCCGATGCCGCGCGCCATGCGTTCGGCTCCCGCCGGCCCGTTGCCCAGGACCTGCCACACGAGCAGGAAGAACGGAAAGTACAAGGCGATACCCTCATGGATCAGGGGCAACAGCAGAGCGGAGGCGGTCATGATCGCCAAGGCAAGCCTGTGTCGCTCCCGCACGACGGCAAGGCAGAACGCACTGTAGGCTGCTAGGAAAAACGATTCGTGTCTCAGCGTGCTACCAGCGTCCACAACGTTAAATGCCATTCCGAAGCTGCTTCCCAAGATCGCTAGCGCCAGCAACGGCTGGCCTGCGGACACGCGCACCATGCAATAGGCGAAGATGGCGGACAGCGTGAGATAGATTGCCAGTATGGTCACGCGCGGATCGACGTTGAATGCGTGGGACAGAAGCTGTATTACCTCCCCGACCAGGCCACGCCGGACGTAGTATCCTGGCCACGATATCATCCAAGGATACGTTGACCATGCCCACACCCCCATGTTTTCCTCAAGGAACAGCCAGTGGAAGGCTGCGGCGGATACGACCAGGAGCCAGAGCGTGACGAGTGCGAAGAGGAGCAAGGCGGGAAAGCTGACAGGACGCTTCGGAACGGACATATTGCGGTCTCCATTGTTGCGGCCGGTCGTCGTACCGGGATGCAGCAGGGCATGGCACCAGTCATCCGGGGCCACGCGAAGGGTTGATACCACCGTCAGCATCTACTGCAATACGGACTTCAGGCATGTCACGGGCGGATCGCTGTCGGTGCCGAGGCGAGTGGACGCGGTCGGCCGCAGGACGGGATGGCTCGAGGTGCCGGGAGCGAGCGTTCGGTGGATGTGTTGTCCTTGGACTCAGTCGGCTGTCCCGATGGCCGGGAGGATGGTCTTTCCGCGACCGGGATGCCATTGTCGGCGTTGCAGGAGCCGGCTTGACACGTGGCGCCGTCGGCGGCATGGCGTCGCTGGTGCGGCATATCAGTGAGGCGCCGTCATACTCCGCGATCGGCAAGACGAACGGCGGTGCGGCTCCGACGCCCGTCCGGCGGCGTCCGCCGTGCTTATTGCCATGCTCCTCCTCCGCCTCCTCCGTCCGCACCACTGGGTGAAGAACGGGCTGGTGTTTTTGCCGCTTGTGGCCGGGCACGTGGTGGAGGCGGGGGCTTGGCTGCGGGGTTTGGCGGCCTTCGTCGCCTTCGGCCTCGTGGCCTCGGGCAACTACGTGGTCAACGACATCCTCGATCGCGAGCACGACCGGCTGCACCCGACCAAGCGCCACCGGCCGGTGGCCGCGGGGGCGGTGGCGCTTTCGCTGGCCTGGATGCTCGCCGCGGCCTGCATCGGCGCGGGGCTGGTGGTGGGGCTGCTCCTCTCCCCGGCGCTCTTCGCCGTGCTGGTGCTCTATCTGCTCCTCGCCCAGGCCTACAGCCTGCGCATCAAGCGCGCCTTCGTCGCCGATCTCTTCGCGCTCGTGGCCTTCTACCTGCTGCGCGTCTTCGCCGGCAGCGCCGCGGTGGGCATCCTCCCCTCGATCTGGCTGCTCGCCTTCGTGGTCTTCGCCTTCCTCTCGCTCGCCGCCCTCAAGCGCACGAGCGAGCTGGCGCTGCTGCAGGGGCGCGGGGAGGAGCGCAGCGCCGGGCGGGCCTATGTGGTGGACGACCGGCTGCTGGTGGCGGTGGTGGCGCTGGCCGCGGGCTATGCGGCGGTGGTGGTGCTGGCCCTCGATCTCGACAGCGAGCCGGCAAGGCGGCGCTACGCGCAGCCCGAGGTGCTGTGGCTGCTGTGTCCGCTTCTGCTGTTCTGGTTCACCCGCGCCGTGGCGCTGGCCGGGCGCGGGGCCGTGTCCGACGATCCGGTGGTCTTCGCGCTCGAGGACCGGGTGAGCCTGCTGTGCGGTGCGGCGGCGCTGCTCGTGCTGGCGGGGGCGACGGTGCCGTGGACGCCCTGAGGATCGCCCTGCTCTATGCCCTCTTCGCCGCCCTGGCCACGCTCGCCAATCTCGGCGGCCAGCGGCTGGTGCTGGCGGTGCTGGGCGACGGGGACGCGGCCTTCCTCCTGGCACTCTGCTGCGGCACCGGGGCGGGGCTGGTGGTGAAGTACGTGCTCGACAGGCGCTGGATCTTCGCCCGCGGCTTCGCGCAGCCCGCACGCGAGGCCGCCACCTTCGCCCTCTACACCCTGACCGGGGTGTTCACCACCCTGCTGTTCTGGGCCACCGAGGCCGCCTTCTGGCTCACAACCCGCCAGCACACTTGGCGCGAGCTGGGGGCGCTTTTGGGGCTTTGCGCCGGCTACGCCCTCAAGTACCGGCTCGACCGGCGCTTCGTCTTCGCGGCGGCGGGGCCGTGAGGGTGGAACTTTCCGGCTTCGGCGGCTGGCCGCGCCACCGCACGGAGCTCGTGCCGGCGCCACCGCCCGCACGCATCCCCGCGGCGCTGGTTCCCGGCACCGTCGCCCGCGGCAACGGGCGCGCCTACGGCGACGCCGCCATCGGCACCGTGCGCACGCTGTGGACCGGCCCCCTCGACTTCGTCGAGGCCTTCGATGCGCAGAGCGGCCGCATCACCGTGCGCGCGGGGCTGCTGCTCTCCGATCTGATCGCGGCCTTCCTGCCGCGGGGCTTCTTCCCGCCGGTGGTGCCGGGGACGCGGCAGGTGAGCCTCGGCGGCATGGTGGCGGCGGACGTGCATGGCAAGAACCACCACCGCGCCGGCTCCTTCGGCGATCACGTGGAGGAGCTGGAGCTGGCCCTGCCCGAGGGCACGCTGCTGCGCTGCTCGCCCACGCGGAACCCCGAGTGGTTTTCCGCCACCGTCGGCGGCATGGGCCTCACCGGGGTGATCGTCCGCATCACCTTGCGTCTGATGCGGGTGGAGACGGGCTGGCTTTCGGTGCGGGCCGCCGCCACGCCCGATCTCGCCGCCACGATGCAGGCGCTGGTGGCAGCCGAACGGGCCTTCGAATATGCCGTGGCCTGGCTGGATGGGAGCGCGCGCGGGCCGCGCCGCGGAGCCGGGATCGTGCTGGCCGGGGATCACCTGCCGCTCGCCGAGCTTCCCGGGGATCTGCGCGCCGTCCCCTTCCCGCCGGCGCGGGGCGGCCGGATCACGATGCCGCCGCTTCCCGTCCCGCCCGTGAACCGCCTCTCGCTTTCGGTGCTGAACCGCCTCTACCGCACCGTGCAGCTGCGCCGACTTGAGCGCGTCGAGGACTGGGATCGCTGGTTCTTCCCCCTCGATGCGCTCTCTGGCTGGAACCGCGCCTACGGCCCCGGGGGCTTCGTCCAGTACCAGTTCGCCGTGCCGGAAGGCCCCGCCCGCGGGGTGCTGGGGGCCGTGCTGGAGCGCATCGCGCGCCGCGGTCTCCGGAGTTCGCTCGCGGTGCTCAAGCGCTTCGGCCGGGAGGGGCGGGGCTTGCTGTCCTTCCCGCTGCGCGGCTGGACGCTCGCGCTCGATTTTCCCCGCACCCGCGATCTGCCGGCCCTTCTCGCGGAGCTGGATCGCATCGTGCTGGAAGCGGGCGGGCGCATCTATCTCGCCAAGGACGCGCGCCTTCCCGCCGCCACCTTCGCCCGCATGGAGGAGGGGCGTCTTGGGCGTTTTTTGGACTTCCGCGAACGGCACGGCCTCGCACGCGTCTTCCGCTCGCACCTCTCCGACCGCCTCGGCCTGTGAGGAGGGCATCCCGTGCGATCCCTGCTGCTGATCGGCGGCACCTCGGACATCGGCACAGCCATCGCCCGCCGCTTCGCCCGCGAGGGGCGGCCGGTGGTGCTGGCGGCGCGCGATGTCGGCGAGGCCGAAGCCGCCGCGGCGGATCTGCGCCACCGCTTCGGCGTCCCGGCCCGCGCCGTGGCGCTCGATGTCCGCGACCTCGAAGCCGGGCTTGAGCTGGTGCACGGGCTCGAGCCCTGCCCGGAGATCGCCGTGGCGGCGGTGGGCTGGCTGCCCGAACAGGCCGCCGTGCGCGAGGATCCGGAAGGCGTGCGGCGGGTGGTGGAGGTGAACTTCACCGCCCCCGCCCTGCTGCTTGCGGCCCTCGGCCGGCGCATGGCCGAGGAAGGCGTGCGGGGCCATCTGGTGGCGCTGGGCTCGGTGGCGGGCGATCGCGGGCGGGCCTCCAACTGGTGGTACGGCGCCGCCAAGGCGGGGCTGCACGCCGCCATGGAGGGGCTGCGCCAGGAGCTGCTGGATGCGGGGGTGAGGGTGCTCACCGTGCGCCCCGGCTTCGTGCGCACGAAGATGACCGCGCATCTGGCCCTGCCGCCCTTCCTCACATCCACCCCCGAAGACATCGCCCGGCTCGTCCACCGCGCCGTCACCAAGGGCCGCAGCGGCCCCCTCTACCCCTTCCCCTGGCGCCTCGTCTCCCTGCTCGTCCGCCTGCTCCCCGCCTCCCTGGCGCGGCGGATCTGAAGGGTGGCCTTGCGCCGGCGCGGGGCGCAATGGCATGAACCGCGGCGGAGCGGCCGGAGGGAGCGCGCATGCGGCGGACCGTGGTGCTGGACTGCGATCCCGGGCAGGACGACGCGGTGGCCATCCTGCTGGCCCTCGCCTCGCCCGGGGAGCTGGAGGTGCGGGCCATCATGGCGGTGGCCGGCAACGTGCCGCTGGTGCGCACCGTCGACAACGCCCTGCGGCTGGTGGAGCTCGCTGGCGCGTGCGTTCCTGTGCACGCCGGCTGTGCCCGGCCGCTCCTGCGCGAGCTGGTCACCGCCGAGCACGTGCATGGCGAGACCGGCATCGACGGGGCGGATCTGCCGCATCCTGCGCGCGAGCCCGAGCGCGAGCACGCGGCGCTGGCCATCGTGCGGCACCTGTCGGATCCGACCGCCGAACGGCCCACGCTGGTGGCGACGGGCCCCCTCACCAACGTGGCCCTGGCGCTGACGCTGGCTCCCGATCTCGCCCGCCGGCTCGATGCCATCGTGCTGATGGGCGGTGCGGTGGGCCTCGGCAACGTCACCCCCGCGGCCGAGTTCAACATGTACGTGGATCCCCACGCCGCCCGCATCGTCTTCGAAAGCGGCGCGCGCATCGTGATGTTCCCGCTGGACGTGACCCATCAGGTGCTGGTCACGGAGGAGCGTCTTGGGCGGATCCGCGCGCTCGGCACGCGCAGTGCGCGGGCGGTGGCCGGCATGCTGGCCTTCTACCGCGGCCGCGGGCGCACCGGCGGGGCGCGCGAGGGGCCGCTGCACGATCCCTGCACCGTGGCCTGGCTTGTCGATCCCGGGCTGTTCTGCGGTCGAGCGGCTCGTGTCGAGGTGGAGTGCGAGAGCCCGCTCGGGCTGGGGCGCACCTATGTGGACCTGCACGGCACCACCGGCCGGCCGCCCAATGCCGAGGTGATGCTGCAGGCGGACGCGGAGCGCTTCTTCGAGCTGCTGGTCGAACGGCTCGCGCGCCTGCCCTGAAGGTCCGCCGGCGGCCGTGCGGAAGGCGGAGCGCTCGCCCGGGCCGCGGGTCCCTTCGCCTGCACGGCGGGGCCCGTGCGCAGAGGCGGGCGGCGTTAACGCTACGGCAAGATCCGGGTGGCAGGATGGCGGCCGAGGCTGCCGGATGGAGGAACGGGCCGTGGACATCCCTGCTGCCGCTTCCGCGCCGGGGGTGCGGGACGACGGGCCGGAGCGCGGGCCGCCCGCGCAGGTGGCGCTGGTGCGCCCGGTGGAACTGCCGCAGGGGAGCTGCTTCGTGGTGACCGACGAAGACGGCCGGCCGCTGGTGGTGGCGCCGGATCTGGCGGGTGCGCAGCGCATCGCCCGCTTCTTCGGCCTCGCGCCCGCCACGGTGCACTGAGCGGTGGCGGCTGCGGCGCGGGCCGCCGCCCTCGGGCGCGGCGGGCGGGGAGACGGCCGGGGCCGCGCCGCGGGCCGGCGAGGGGGGCG
>BEIP01000028.1 GCA_002898955.1 bacterium HR39
GCGCGCATCCTCGAAGGTATCGATGCCGACACCTTCGTGCACGAGATGACGGGCGACCGGCTGGGAACGGTGCGCCGCCACGGCAAGAACCTCTTCGCCGCGCGGGAGAAGGGCGGCTGGCTGCTCATGCACTTCGGCATGACCGGCGCCCTCGAGCCCTTCGAGGACGAGCCGCCCGCCCATGCGCGGGTGATCTGGCGCTTCGCCCGGCCGCCGCACCTCGCCTATGTGAACGTGCGCATGCTCGGGCTCGTCGGGCTGATCGAGGATCCCGACCGCTACATCGAGGAGCACGGTCTCGGGCCCGATGCGCTGGATCCCCGTCTCACCCCGGCCTGGTTCGCCGAGGCGCTCGGGGATTCGCGGCGCAGCATCAAGGCGGCGCTCATGGACCAGTCGCTGGTGGCGGGGCTCGGCAACGTCTATGCCGACGAGGTGCTGTTCCAGGCCGGCCTGCGCCCCGACGTGCCGGTGAACGCGCTGGATCGCCGCTGGCGCGGGGAGCTGTTCCACACCATGCGGCGGGTGCTGGAGACGGCGGTGGCGGCCGGCGCCGCCTCCGAGCGATACACCGAACGGCTGCCGGAGGGCTTCCTTACCCGGGTGCGCGGGCAGAAGGGCGCACGCTGCCCGAAGTCCGGCACGGAGCTCGCGACCCTGAAGATCGGCGGACGCACCACTCGGTATTGCCCGCACTGCCAGATCGACCCGCGCAGGCAGGGCTGAGCGAGCGCCGCAGCGCCGGACGTTCACGCCACGCGGTCGGATGCGACGGATCCGACCCCGCACCGGTTCCGGCCGGCCTGCGGCCGCGCCCGGACGGATCCGGCGTCACGAGCCGCGGCGGGCCTTCGGGAACCCGCGACCGTCCGGACGTCCTCCCGTGGTCACCGCGCGGTGTCCACCGGCCCGGTGGGATTGCATGCGATGGATCGCAGCTTCGGACCATGGCCCCCATCACGGCTTCTGCGGGAAGCGGGCAGCTGCACCGCGTCCGGGTCGCGCCCGGAGGGGCGTCGGCCGCCCGCTCTGCGACCGTGTGCGCACCTCCCTCCTCAGGGTGTGCGCGGTGCGCGGCGCGGTCGCGACAGGGCGGTGAGGGTGGTGGCCGGCGCCGGGAGACGCCCCGAACGGATCGCATCCACGGATCACCGCGTCGCGGCCCCAATCATGTGCCCGTTGGCCCGAATGGGATGGCCGCCGCACGCAAACGGTGCGGCTCGACCGTGCCGCACGCCGGTGGGAAGCGTTGCCAGTTCTGGGCCGGAACCGCCGGTGGCGCCGGTCCGCTCAGCGCACGGCGAAGACGGCGCCGATCTCCACCGGGGCGCCGAGCGGCAGGCTCGGGCAGCCCACGGCGAAGCGCGCATGGCGGCCCGCTTCCCCCAGCACCCCGACGAAGAGGTCGGAGGCGCCGTTGATCACCTTCGGGTGATCGGTGAACTCCGGCGTGCAGGCGACGAAGCCGCGCACCTCGACGAGCCGCGCGATGCGATCGAGATCGCCGAGAGCCGCCTTGGCCTGGGCCAGCACGTTGAGGGCACACAGCCGCGCCGCGCGGACCCCCGCCTCCACGTCCACCTCCGCCCCGAGCCGGCCCTGCAGCGAGAGCCGCCCGCCTTCCAGCGGCAGCTGGCCCGAGACGAACAGCAGCCCCGCCGCCTCCACCGCCGGCACGTAGTTGGCGACCGGCGCCGCCGCCTGCGGCAGGGCGATGCCCAGCTCCGCGAGGCGCGCTTCCACCCTTCCCGCCATCTCCCCTCTCCCGTTCGGGCTTCCGCGCGGTCCGTTGCCAGATGCATCCGAATGCCGCAAGCTTGTGGCACCCCCGGAGGGAGGAGCGTCTTCGGTGAGCACGCCACGTGAGCTCGGCTACGGGGCCGTGCCGGAGTGGCACGCGCACGCGCGCTGCTGGATGGCGTGGCCCTGCCGCGAGGAGCTGTGGGGCGAGCGGCTGGCGGCGGCCCGCAGGGCGGTCGCCCGCATCGCCCGCACCATCGCCCGCTTCGAGCCGGTCACCGTGATCGTCCGCCCCGATCTGGTGGCCGACGCCTCACTGGAGCTGGGGCGGGGCATCTCGATCCTGCCCATGGCCCACGACGATTCCTGGACCCGCGATACCGGCCCGCTGTTCGTCGCCCGCGAATGGGGCGAGCGCGCCGGGGTGATCTTCCGCTTCAACGGCTGGGGCGAGCTGTGGCGCCCCTACGAGCAGGATGCGCGCATGGCCGAGGCCATCATCGCCCGCATCGGCATCCCCGCCTTCCGCTCGCAGCTGGTGCTGGAGGGCGGCGCCATCGAACTCGACGGCGAGGGCACGGCCATTGTGTGCGAGCCCTCGGTGCTGGATCCGGCCCGCAATCCCGGTACCAGCCGGGCCGAGGTGGAGCACGAGCTCTCCGCCATGCTGGCGGTGGAGAAGGTGATCTGGCTGCCGGCCGGGCTGGTCGACGACGAGACCAAGGGGCACGTGGACAACGTCGCCCGCTTCGTGGCGCCGGGGGTGGTGGTGCTCGCGCGCGATGCGAAGGGGCCGCACCGGATCGTGCTGGAGGCGGCGCGGGAGGTGCTGGAGCTCGAGCGCGATGCCCGCGGACGCCGGCTCGACATCGTGCCGGTGGACCTGCCGGAGCCCCGCCGGCGCCCCGACGGCCGGCTGCTGACCGCGAGCTACGCCAACTTCTACCTCGCCAACGACGCGGTGATCCTGCCGTCCTTCGCCGATCCGGCCGACCAGAGGGCCTATCGCACCTTCGGGCAGCTCTTTCCGGAGCGCGAGATCGTGATGGAGGACGCACTGGACGTGCTGCAGGGCGGTGGCGGCATCCACTGCATCACCCGCGACGAGCCGGCGGGGGCGTCCTGAAGCCGGCCGCGGCCGGCTTCCGCCTCAGCCGCGTCGCTCCCGGCGGCGGCGCAGCAGCACGTAGAAGGCCCCTTCCCCGCCGTGCTCGATGCGGGCCGGGGCGAAGCCGAGAACGAGGCTGCGCAGGGCCGGCGTCTCCAGCCAGCGGGGAAGCTCGCGCCGCAGCACGCCGCCCCTCGGGCTGCCGCGGCCGGTGATCACCAGCACGCAGCGCGCGCCGCGCCCGCGCTCACGCTCCAGGAACTGCTGGAGCGCGGCGAAGGCCTGCTCGCGGGTGTGGCCGTGCAGATCGAGCACCGCCTCGATGGCGAGCTGGCCGCGCCGCAGCCGCTGCCAGGTGCGCCGGTCGATTCCCGCCGGGCTCTGCGGATCGAAGGCTTCGGGGCCGCGCGGCGGCGGCATGTGGGCGCGGCGCACGCTCTGCGGGCGCGCCGTGGCCCTGCCGGCGGGTGCGGCGGCCTCGGCCGGTGGCGTCTCTCCGGCCTGCGGCGCGGACGGTGGTGCCTCGGCCCCGCTCTCGGACGGCTCGGGGCGCCTGTGGGCATGCAGCGGCCGCACGGCGCGCACGAAGGCGCGCCAGAGCGCGAGCTCCTTCTCGGTCGGCCGCCGCACGTGCGGCCGGGTTCTGGGATCCCTCATGCGGAATCGGTCCGGTCCACCAGCACCACGAGAAGCCGCCGCGGACCGTGCGCGCCCATGGTCAGCTGCAGGCCGATGTCGGCGGTGCGCGAGGGGCCCGTGACCAGATTGACCGAGCGCGGCGGCCGGCCGAAGCGCTCCCGGATGCGCTGCCAGCTCTCCTCGTAAGATCCGTCCAGCCGCGCGATCGGCAAGACCACCACGCAGTTTTCCGGCAGATAGGCCAGCATGGTCGGCCGCTCGGGCGAGCTCGCCAGCACCAGGGTCCCCGTCTCCGCCACTCCCGCCTCCGCCACCGTCACGCCGGTGGGATCGTCGGCGGATGCGGTGCCACGCCGCACTTCGAGAAGCGCATGTCCCTCGAATCCGGCGAGGTCCAGCAGCGGGTCGGGCGCGAGCCGCACCTGCCGCGGCAGGTTGTGGAAGCGGAGAAAGCGCATCACCGCCTCGCCCACCTCACCGATGTGGCCGACCCGCTCGATCTCGGTGCCCACCGCCTTGGCCATGCGTACGAAGAGCGCGATGCGCTCCTCGCCCGCCACCTTCGCCCGGGCCGGGACGAGATGGGGGCGCGGGTCCGCGATGCGCTGCTCCACCTCGCGCCGCAGCTCCTCCGGACCCCCGCTCCCACCGCGGCCGAGGGCCCGCCACAGACGCTCGAACAGCCGCTCGCGCGCGCTCATCGGCCGCGTCCCAGCTGTTCGAGGAAGGTGCGCCCCTGCGGCGCCGGCAGATCGCGCACCGACGTCCAGCCCGAGGCGAGCGGCAGGCGGGAGAAGCGCCCCCGCCGGCGCCCCAGCAGCCCCAGCGTGCGCACGGCGAGGCCGAAGGCGAGGCGATACAGACGTGGGCGCTTCGCGAGAAACGCCCACAGCCGGATGCCGGCCCGCTGGGTGGCGGGCGGCAGGCCGCGGCGGAAGGCCTCCTCGCGCCACACCCGCATGAGCCCGGGCAGCGGGATGCGGACCGGGCACACCTCCTCGCAGCGGCCGCAGAAGGTGGAGGCCTCGGGCAGCGGCCAGGTCTGCTCGATCCCCGCAAGGGCCGGAGTGAGCACCGACCCCATCGGGCCCACGTAGGTCCAGCCGTAGGCGTGGCCGCCCACCGCCAGATAGACCGGGCAGTGGTTCATGCAGGCGCTGCAGCGGATGCAGCGCAGCATGGGCCGCACCGGCGAGCCCAGCATGCGGCTGCGGCCGTTGTCCACCAGCACGATGTGCATCTCTTCCGGCCCGTCGAGATCGCCCTCGCGCCGCGGGCCGGTGAGCACGGTGGTGTACGTGGCGAATTCCTGGCCGGTGCCGGAGCGGGCGAGCAGCCGCAGCAGGGTGAAGGCGTCCTCCATGGTGGGCACCAGCTTCTCGATGCTCGTCACCACGATGTGGAGCGGCGGCAGGCCCTGGGTGAGCTCGGCGTTGCCCTCGTTGGTCACGGTGATGACCGAGCCGGTCTCGGCCACGAGGAAGTTGGCACCGGTGATGCCGGCCTCGGCATCGAGATACTTCTGCCGCAGCACCCGCCGCGCCTGCGCCACCAGCTCCTGCGCGTCGGTGGTGGGCTCGGTGCCGTGGGCCTCGGCGAAGAGCCGGGCGATGCGCTCCACCGTCATGTGCACCGCCGGGCCGATCAGGTGGCTCGGCGGCTCGTGGGCGAGCTGGATGATGTATTCGCCGAGATCCGTCTCCACGCGGCGGATGCCTTCGGCCTCGATGGCCTCGGCCAGCTCGATCTCCTCGGCCACCATGCTCTTGCTCTTGGTGACGAGGGAGACCCCGCGGCTTCTCAGCAGATCCAGCACGATGCGCCGGGCTTCCGCCCCGTCGAGGGCGTAGTGGATCTGGGCACCGGCCTCGCGGGCGCGGCGTTCGAAGGCCTCGAGGTAGAGGTCGAGCCGCTCCAGCACGTGGTCGCGGATCCCGGCGCCGATGCGGCGCAGCTCCTCGAACTCCGGCAGGTTCGCGACGGCCTGCGCGCGGCGCTGCTGGAAGCCCTCGCGCACCATGCGCAGCGCCCGGGCGAGCTGCGGATCGCGCAGGGCCCTGCGGGCGTTCTCGCGGAAGCGGAGCGAGGTCACCTCCACCGCTCACCCCTCCCCTTCGCCGCGGCCGATCGGCGGCACGTCCAGCCGTCCGGCCAGCACCTCGGCCACGTGGCGCACCTGCACGCGGCTATTCCGCCGCGCGAGGCGCCCGGCGATGTTGAGCAGGCACCCGAGATCGCCGGCCAGCACCATGTCGGCGCCGGTGCCCTCGATGTCCTCGGCCTTCTCGTCGACCATGCGCTCGGAGATCTCCGGATATTTGACGCAGAAGGTGCCGCCGAAGCCGCAGCACAGGTGCGGCTCGCGCATCTCGACGAGCTCGAGGCCCTCGATCCCCGCAAGCAGCCGCCGCGGCTCGTCGCGGATCCCGAGCTCGCGCAGGCCCGAGCAGGAGTCGTGATACGTGACGCGCGCGCGGCAGGTCTCCTCGATGCGCTCCACGCCGGCCACGCGCACGAGGAAGCTCACCAGCTCGTGGACCTTTCCGGCGAAGGCCCGGGCGCGTTCGGCCCAGGCAGAGTCCCCTGCCAGGAGCTGCGGATAGTGGATCTTCAGCATGCCGGCGCACGAGCCCGAAGGCGCCACCACGTGGTCGTAGGGCTCGAACAGGGCGATGGTGCGCCGTGCGAGATCCGCCGCGTCCTCCCGGTCGCCCACATTGTACGCCGGCTGGCCGCAGCAGGTCTGCGCCGCCGGCACCTCCACGGCATAGCCGGCCCGCTCGAGCAGTTCGATGGCGGAAAAGCCGACCACCGGCCGCCAGAGGTCGACGAGGCAGGTGGCGAACAGTCCGACACGTGCGCGCGTCATGGGCCTCCCCCGCAGCGTGCGCGGCCGGGAGCTTAGGGGCGTGGGCGCCGGCCGTCGAGGGCCGGGTCGCTTGCGCCGTCGTGCGCCGCGCGCTGGTGAGGCGGCGGGTCTCATACCTCGGTGCGCGCATGGCCGCCCGTCCACCGAAGACTTTGCAGCAGAAGATCGAGCAGCTCGGCCGCATAAGGGATAGGCTGTTGAAGCGGCTGGAGCAGCCGTACATTCCGCAGGAGCGGGTCGACTGGATCCGCGGGTGGTGGAACCGGTGGTGTCAGGCGGCTCTACAACTTAGGGACAAAGCTTCGGTTAGCCCGGTTCTTGACCAGCAGTGGCAGCAATCATCATCTGTTGTCTTCCACGGAGCTCTGCACCACGACCTGAGCGGAATCGAATTTCCTTGGAGGGTTGAGATTTCTGACCAGACGAACATCAATTTGCGATTCGGACCAGAGTCAGCCATACAAGTTTCCCAGAACCCGATTGATGAAATACGCCGCGGTACGGTGTTTCATGGTCCCCTAATCTGCACAAAATGCATCGTGGAGATGGCTTACTTTGGGAGATGTCAGCGTCCCAAATTTTGTGGATCTTCAAGCTAGCTCTACAATCGAACTGGAGTATGTCGACATCGGCGACTCCGTCCCCGCGAGCCTCGAAAGGCTCGACCCCATTGCTCGCGCCCGCGATCTCTCCGCCCGCTGGCGGGCGCTGAAGCGGCTCGCCGAACAGGGTCGCCACCACTACTACACCGCCCTCTTCGCCCGCAACGAGATGCGGGCGCGCGAACCCCTCGATCGGCAGCAACGGCCGGTGGCCGCACTCATCGGACGATGGTACGGCCTCCTGTCCGACTACGGCCTCTCGCTCTGGCGACCGTGGGCTTGGTGGGGAGGAACACTGGCGATCTGTTTCGCCCTGTTCTGGGCGTTCCACGTCCTGTTCCTTCCGTTGGGTCATCCGATCTTCGCCTGTCACTCCGACTCGGAGCTCACCGGCTTCTCGCCCTGGTCTGCCCTCCTTCTCTCGCTCCGGCAGGGATCCGTGTTCGGCAATCTGGCGTCCCTGCCCGGCACCGGCTGGATCACCGAATGCCTCTACGGAAAACACCTGCCCGGCATCGTCATGGTCCTCGCCGGCCTGCAGACCGCCTTCTCGGCCTTGCTGCTGTTCCTCTTCGGCCTCGCCGTGCGCAACCACTTCCGCGTGCGCTGACCACCCGGTTGCCGCGGGCCGCCGGGGCCGCTATGCCGCCAGCGGCGGACCACGGGGGAGGCCATGAGCGAAGACGCACCGGTCGTCGTCGAGCGGCCCGAAGCGGGGATCGCCCTCGTGCGCATCCACCGCCTCGCACGTCGCAACGCCCTCAACATGGAGGTGCGCCGCCACCTCGCCCGCGCCTTCGGAGAACTCGCCGAGGCCGACGACGTGCGCGCCGTGGTGCTGGCCGGCACCGAGAAGGCCTTCGCCGCCGGGGCGGATCTGGCCGAGATGGCCGACGCCGATCCGGTGGATATGATGCGCCGCGCCACCCACCGGCTGTGGAAGGCCGTGTGGGACTTCGAAAAGCCCCTGGTGGCGGCGGTGCGCGGGCTGGCGCTGGGCGGCGGGCTGGAGCTCGCCCTCTCGGCCGACGTCGTCGTCGCCGCCGAAGAGGCCCGCCTCGGCCAGCCGGAAGTGCGCGTGGGCATCATGCCCGGAGCGGGCGGCATCCGCCGTCTGCTGCGCGCCATCGGCCCCTACCGCACGGCCCTTCTCGTCATGACCGGCGAGCTCGTCGACGGGCGTACCGCGGCCGCCTGGGGGCTGGTCTCGCAGGCGGTGCCGGATGCCGAGGTGGAGCCGCGGGCGCTCGAGATCGCCCGCACCCTCGCCGCCCTGCCGCCCCTCGCCCTCGCCCGCATCAAGGAGGCGCTGCGCCACGAGGGGGACGTGCCGCTCGAGGCCGCCCTCGCCTTCGAGCGCACCGCCTTCCAGCTCCTCTTCGCCACCCGCGACCAGAAGGAGGGCATGCGCGCCTTCCTCGAAAAGCGTCAACCCCGTTTCGAGGGACGCTGAGATGTTCGATCCGACGAAGCCGGATCTCACGCTCGGCATCGTCGGCGCCGGCGTGATGGGCCGCGGCATCGCCCAGGTGGCGGCCCTCGCCGGCTGCCGGGTGCTGCTGCACGACGTGCGCGAGGGGGCGGTGGCGGATGCCGCGGCCTTCGTCCGCCACATGCTGGAACGGCAGGCGGAGAAGGGCCGGATGGCGCGGGAGCAAGTGGAAGCGGCTCTCGCCCGCATCGGGGACGCACGCGATCTCGCCGCCTTCGCCCCGGCCGATCTGGTGATCGAGGCGGTGGTGGAGGACCTCGAGGTCAAGCGCACGCTGTTTCGTGACCTCGAGTCGGTGGTGCGCGAGGACTGCGTGCTCGCCACCAACACCTCCTCGCTCTCCGTCACCGCCATCGCCGCCGCCTGCCGCCGCCCGCAGCGCGTGGCCGGCTTCCACTTCTTCAACCCAGTGCCCCTCATGCGCCT
>BEIP01000029.1 GCA_002898955.1 bacterium HR39
TCGCGCTGATGAAGCGCCATCCGCCGCAGCCGGCCTTCGACGTGGAGGTGCTGGCCCACCCCTGGTGGTCGCCGGTCGAGCTCTCCGAGGAGGAGATCCGCCGCAATCCGCGTCATCGCCGCATGGCCAGTCCCATCGAGACCTACCGTCCCCCAACGCTGTCCGAACTGCGCGCCCGAGGTTTCCGCTTCGTCGTGGTGAACGACGACTCCCTCGCCCGCTACCGGGCCCCCGACGCCGCGCGGCGCTATCCCTCCTTCGCCCGCTTCGACCGCGAGCTCGCCGCCCTGGAGCCCCTCGTGGTGTTCGACCCGCGGGAGCTGGACGCCCGGGGCCCGCGGATCCTCGTCTACGACCTCGGGCAGGACGTGGAACCGCCGCCACCTCGGCCGGCTGGGGCGAGGCGGTAAGCCGCGGTGCCCTTCCCTCGCGCGGCGGCGGGCACTAGGAAGGCCGGCGGATGTGCGCGGACGGCGTCCGCGCCGTTCGTCTTGTTCAGCTCGGCAGGATATGTCGGGTCCGGATCGGAGCGAGGAGGAGGAGTGAGCTCGTCCGCGGGCGGACTCGAAGGCGAGAGACTGCGCACCGCCGACCGCGGGGCCACCGCCCCGCCGGACGGCGGCGTGCCCGCGCGGCGGACCGCCTCGTCCTCCCGGCGGCTGCGGCAGCTGTTCTCGTTGCTGGTCGGGCTCGCCCTCTTCGCCGGGGCGCTGTGGGTCCTCGCCCGCTGGGCCCGTGACGTCACCCTCGAAGAGCTCGCGGCGGAACTGCTCGCCATCGGGCCGGCGCGGGTCGGCCTCGCGGTGCTGTTCACGGCCCTCAGCTTCTGCGCGCTGGTCGGCTACGAATACTACGCCGTCCTCTACACGCGCCGGCGCCTGCCGCTGCCCGTCGTCGCCCTGTATTCCTTCATCACCCAAGGCATCGCACACGCCACCGGCTTCGGCATCTTCGTGGGCGCGAGCGTCCGTTACCGGCTCTATGCCGCACCAGGCTTCGGCCTGCTCGACGTGATCACCATCCAGGTCTACTTCTCCACCACCTTCGGCCTGGCCCTCGCCACCCTCGTCGGCCTCGGTCTCGGCTTGGATCCGGAGCCGCTCGCACGGGCGCTCGGCACGGGCGCCTGGCCGTGGCGGCTCGCGGGTGCCACGCTGGTGGCCGGGGTGGCCGCGGTGGTCTTCCTGAGCGCGGTGCTGCACCGGAAGATCCGCGTCTTCGGCCACCTCGTCGATCTGCCGGATCTCCGCACCAGCCTGTTCCTGCTCGCCCTCGGGGTGGGCGATCTCCTGGGCGTCGCCGCCACGCTGCACGTGCTGCTGCCGCCGCAGCTGGGTCTGTCCTTCTTCGAGACCCTCGCCGTCTTCGTCGCCGCGCTCGGCCTCGGGCTGCTGAGCCACGTGCCGGGCAGTCTCGGGGTGTTCGAGGGTGCGGTGCTGCTGCTGGTGGACGCGCCGCGGGAACTGGCGGCGCCGCTTCTGGGTGCGCTCGTCGCCTTCCGCGCCATCTACTACATGCTGCCGCTGCTGCTGGCCCTGCTCGCCTGGGGTGGGCTGGAGGCGGTCCGCTCGCTGGGCCGACGCGAGCCGTCGGCGACGCGGCCGGCCCGTCCTTGCCGCTGAACCTCCCGTACGCATCGGTCCGCGTCCGCGTGATCCGTGGCACGATCCCCCTTGTTCAGTACCGCGGAATGGGCTTGTCATGAGCCATCATACGGCAGGGTGGAGAATGGGATCGTGTCGGCCATGACGGTGACGGACCGCCCTTCGGTATGCGTCGTCAACTACAACGGGATGGCGTACCTGGCTGACACGCTCGAGGCGCTGGTTGCGCTCGGCGAGCGTCTGGGCGAGATCGTCCTCGTCGACAACGGATCGACCGACGGCAGCGTCGACTTCGTGCGCCGGACCTTCCGGGAGGTGCAGGTGCGCCCGTTGCCGGTCAACCGAGGCGCGGCCGCCGCCCGCAACCTCGGACTGGAGATCGCCCGCTTCGATCCGGTCCTGTTCGTCGACGCCGACATCGTCGTGAGCGCGGAGGCCCTCTCCAGCCTACTGGAGGTGCTCGCCGGTCACCCGGACGTGGTCGTCGCCCAGGCGGTCTTCGCCTACCGCGACCGTCCGCACATCGTGCAGCTGGACGTCGCCTATGCCCACTACCTCGGCATGATGGCCTTCCGCCACCGGGACATGCCCCGCGCGCGGCTCGGGCACGAACCGGTGGAGTCGGGTTCGCTGCTCACGGGATGTTTCCTGATCGATCGTCGACGGTTGCACTGCCCTCTCCGCTTCGAGGAAACCTGTTTCTACCTGTTCGAAGATCACGACTACGGCCTGCAGCTTCGCATGACCGGCCACCGTATTCTCGCCGTCCCGACGGCTGTGGTCCTTCACGGCGAAGGGACACCGGGACTGTCGGTGCGTACGGAGGGCCACTATCGACCGGTGCGCGTCTACCACACCATCCGCAATCGCTGGCTGGTGCTGCTGCGCCTGTACCAAGCGCGGACACTCGTGGCGACGACGCCGGCTCTGCTGCTGTACGAGGTGCTGCAGCTCGTCCTCTGCGCCTCGCGTGGATGGCTGCGTGAGTGGTGGCACGCCGTCCGCTGGGTGGTGCGCCACCGCCACCTGCTGCTCGCCCAGCGGCGCCGACTGGCGGCGCGGCGCGTCCTGCCCGACGTGCGGCTGCTGGAGGCCGGCCCGCTGCCCCTGCGTCCCGAGATCCGCGGACAGGAGGGGATGAAGCCCGTGATCACACTGCTGGATTTCATCTTCGACACTTACTGGCGCGTCGTCGCAGCTCCGCTGCTCCGATGGCTCGAACGCCTCCGGTCATCGGGGAACCGGTCGTGAGCGGCGGGAGGGCGGCCACATGCCATCGCGCCTGCTGATCGTCACCGCCGACGACTTCGGACTGTGCGCCGCCGTGAGCGACGCCGTCGTCGCTGCCCACGACGCCGGCATCGTGACGAGCGCGTCGCTGCTCGCGACCTGCGAGGGCTTCGCCACGGCCGCCCGGCTCGCCCGGACCCGACCCGGGCTGGACATCGGCGTGCACGTGGTGCTCGCCTGGGGGCGGCCGCTCTCGCCGCCGCGCGAGATACCGTCCCTGGTGCGGGCCGACGGCGGCTTCCTGCCGCGTTCCGAGCTTCTGCGCCGGGCCTTCGCGGGCCGGATCCGGATCGAGGAAGCCGCCCTCGAGATCGGCCGTCAGATCGCGCGCGTTCTGGAGGCGGGGTTGCGTCCCGTCCACATCAACGGCGACCGCCACGTCCACACCTATCCGGGCCTGCGTGAGGTGTTCGTCGAGCTGGCGCGCACCCACGGTCTCGCGAGCCGCGTGCCGGGCGACCGCATCGTCTGGTGCCACCGGCGGGGCGATCCCATCCGGCCGCTGCGACTCGGCCGCATCCTCGCCAGGCGCCTGTTCGGGCGCCACCTCGCGGCCGCCTACCGGCGGCTGTGCCTGCGGGCCGGCGTGCCGGTGAATGCCGTGTTTCTCAACCCGACGTCGGTGCTGCCCGCGGCGCGCCTCGGGCTTGAGGCCTACCGGGCCCTCTTCGCCCGCCCGTGGCAGGGCGCGGCAGAGCTCATGACCCACCCGGCCAGCTGCGATGACACGGTCCGCGCCTTCTGGGACGGCGACCCGGCCGCCTGCCGCGAGCGCGAAGACGAACTCCGCTGCCTGCTCTCACCGGCGTTCCGCGACCTGCTGGAGGAAGCCGGCGTGCGCCCCGTCGGGCACCGCGCGCTGCGGGACGCGGTCGCTCAGCCTCCCTCCGCTCCCGACAGCTTGGTCACCCGGCGGGCGTGACGGCCGCCCTCGAAGGGCGTGTCGAGGAAGGTGAGCAGGCAGTCCTTCGCCACCTCCGGCCCGGTGGTGCGCGCACCCAGCGCCAGCACGTTGGCGTCGTTGTGCAGCCGCGCGTAGCGCGCCGTGGTGACGTCGTGGCACAGCGCCGCGCGGATGTGGCGGTGGCGGTTGGCGGCGATGGAGATGCCGATGCCGGTGCCGCAGATCAGCACGCCGATCTGCGCCCGCCCCGCGGCCATCAGCTTGGCCAGGGCTTCGGCCATGTCGGGATAGTCGACCGAGTCGTCGGAGTTCACTCCGAGGTCCAGGGTCTCGTAGCCACGCTCGCGGGCGAGCGCCACGAGCTCCTCCTTGAGCCGCCAGCCGGCGTGGTCGGATGCGAAGGCGATGACCGTCACGACGACCCTCCCGTGTGCGCGGACCTGCTGGACGTCTTCGCATCGCCAATGTAGCGGAGCGCCCGGACCTTGTCCTCCCGAGAGGGCGCGATGGATCGGCGCAGCTTCGAGGAGAGCCTCGCCCGCGGCGAACCGCCGGCGGGGATCATGCCCGAGCTCGAGGCCCTGTGGTGGCTCGCGCGGGGTGACTGGGAGCGGGCACACCGCATCGTGCAGGCGCTGCGAAGCCGGATGGCGGCACGCATCCATGCCCACCTGCACCGCATCGAGGGGGATCTGTGGAACGCCGACTACTGGTACCGCACGGCCGGCGTGCCCGTGCGGCGCGATTGCCTGGAAGCGGAGCGCGAAGACCTGCTGCGCGCGCTGCTCGGGGGCTGAGGATCCCCCAGCGGGATGCCCCGCGGACGGTCCCGGCCACCCGCCCTCCCGTCCGGGGCTTCCGGCCTCAGCCGGCCGGGGTCTCGGCGCCGCGGCGCAGCCGCAGCCGCGGCACGCACTTGAAGTACTCGAAGGGCTCCCGGCAGCTGCGGCAGCGCCACAGCGCCTTGCAGGCGGTGGCGCCGAACTCGGAGACCTTCTCCGTGTCCTGCGAACCACAGCGCGGGCAAGGTACCGCCGGATCCTCGCAAAAGAAGCCCTCCTCGTCCTCCCGCTCCACCGGCGGCGCGATCCCCGCCTCCCGCAGCCGCCGGCGGCCCTCCTCGGTGATGTCGGCGGTGCTCCAGGGCGGCGAGAGCACCGTCTCGATGCGCGCGTGCGCGAACCCCGCCGCATCGAGGGCGCGGCGCACCGCCCACTCGATGAGGGCCGCGACCGGACAGCCGGTGTAGGTGGGCGTCAGGCGCACCACCGGCGTGCCGTCGCCGGCGCGGGTTATGGCCCGCACGATGCCGAGATCCACCACCGACAGGGCCGGGATCTCGGGGTCGTGGACGGTCGCCAGCGCCGCGCGGATGCGCTCGAGTTCGGGGTCGTGCGGCTGCGCCGTCATCGCTCCTGCGCCTACCAGCGCGCGTCGGGATAGGCCCGCTGCAGGAACTGCATCTCGGCGAGCAGATGGCCGAGATGTTCGCTGTGCATGCGCCCGTCCTTGCCGCCCGTCGGCATCCAGCCGTCCTGCGGCCGCTCCAGCGTGGCCTCGCGCAGCACCGCCTCGACCCGCCGGTCCCAAGCCGGCTTCAGCGTGGCGGGATCCGGGCCGATGCCGGCTTCGGCGATCTTCCGGTCGATCTCGTCCGTCGTGAACAGCTCGCCGGTGTACATCCAGAGGTCGTCGATCGCCTTCTGCATGCGCCGGTGGCTCTCCTCGGTGCCGTCGCCGAGGCGGATCACCCACTCGCCGCTGTGGCGCACGTGGTAGCGGGTCTCGACCAGCGCCTTCTGCGCGATGTCGGCGAGGCGGCGGTCGGCGGAGCCGGTGAGGGCGGCGTAGAGCTGCTCGTTGAAGGCGCTGATCAGGAACAGCCGGCCGATGGTGTGGGCGAAGTCGCCGTTCGGCTGTTCCACCAGCAGCGCGTTGCGGAGGTCCAGCACGTCGCGCCGAAACGCCAAGGCGTCCTCGTCGCGCCCCCTGCCTTCCACCTCGCCCGCGTAGCTCAGGAACAGCCGCGCCTGGCCGATGCAGTCGAGGGCGATGTTGGCGAGCGCCATCTCCTCCTCGAGCTCGGGCGCCCAGCCCACCAGCTCGCACAGCCGCTGGCCGAGGATCAGGGCGTTGTCGCCGAGGCGCAGCAGATATTCGAACAGCACCTCCTGCCGGTCCATGGCCGCCCTCCCCTCACATGTTCTTCACGTCGGGCGGGATGTCGTAGTGGGACGGATGGCGGTATTCCTTCTCGAGCGGCTCGAAGAAGGCGTCGCGGTCCTCGGGTCGCGAGGCGGTGATGGCCGAGGCCGGCACCACCCAGATGCTGGCGCCTTCCCCGCGCCGGCAGTAGAGGTCGCGGGCCAGTTCCAGCGCCATCTCCGGATCCGGCGCGTGGACGCTGCCCACGTGGCGGTGGGCGATGCCGTTGCGCGGCCGGATGAACACCTCGTAGAGCGGCCAGCCCTTCATCACATCCCTCCCCGTCTCAGGCGGCCCGGGCCGCCTCGCGGCGCCGGCGGCGCTTCTCGGCGTAGGTGAGGGCGGCCTCGCGCACCCAGCGGCCCTCCTCCCACGCCCGACGCCGCTGCTCCAGCCGCTGGCGGTTGCACGGACCGTCGCCCCTGACCACGCGCCAGAACTCGTCCCACGGCACCTCGCCGAAGTCGTAATGGCCGCGCTCGGGATTCCACTTCAGATGGGGGTCGGGGATCTTCAGCCCCAGCCGTTCGGCCTGCGGCACCACCGCGTCGACGAAGCGCTGGCGCAGTTCGTCGTTGGTGAACCGCTTGATCTTCCACTTCATGCTCTGGGCGGTGTGCCACGAATCCTTGTCCGGCGGACCGAACATCATCAGCACCGGCCACCACCAGCGGTTCAGGGCGTCCTGCACCATGCGCCGCTGTTCGGGCGTGCCCTGCGCCATGGCCATGACGATCTCGTAGCCCTGGCGCTGGTGGAAGCTCTCCTCCCGGCAGATGCGGATCATGGCCCGGGCGTAGGGGCCGTAAGAGCAGCGCTGCAGCGGCACCTGGTTCATGATCGCCGCGCCGTCCACCAGCCAGCCGATGATGCCCACGTCCGCCCAGGTGAGCGTGGGATAGTTGAAGATGGAGGAATATTTGGCCTTGCCCGAGAGCAGCTGCTCGATCAGCTCCTCGCGGCTCACGCCCAGCGTCTCGCAGGCCGAATACAGATAGAGACCATGACCCGCCTCGTCCTGGATCTTGGCGAGCAGGATGGCCTTGCGCCGCAGGGTCGGCGCCCGCGTCACCCAGTTGCCCTCGGGCAGCATGCCGACGATCTCGGAGTGGGCATGCTGGCTGATCTGACGGATCAGCGTGCGGCGGTAGCCCTCCGGCATCCAGTCGTCCGGCTCGATGCGGATCTCCGCATCGATCTTCTTCTGGAATTCCTCCTCGAGCCGCACCTCCTCGGCGTCCTTCGGCCGCTGCGCCTCCGCGCCCTTCGGCACCAGATCCAGACCCTGCGTGTACACGGCTCCCCTCCTCCGGCCGGGCGTCCCGCTCCCGATATGATACGAAACGCTGGCCGGTTCAACGCATGTCCGTATCACGTCGCGGCCCGCCCGGGGTACCCTGATCTTCCCGCCCTTCCGGAGGACCGACACAGCCGGGGCGCGAGGGCGGCGCGGCGTCGCCGCAGGAAGCCACGCCCACCAGCCGGTCGGGATGTTCGGGATCCGGCCGGGGATAGCAGACGACGTCGGCGAGGGTACGGTAGCACCACACCAGCCCCGCCGGCGCGGATGCGGCGGCGAGGACCGAAAGCGCCAAGAGCCACGCGGCGAAGGACGGCAAGGACTCCTCCGACGGCTGCCGGCGACGAGGCTAGCACCGGAACCTTTCGCGGACGTTGACAGCCGGGGGGTGGAAGCGTCACCGATGTTTACCAACCGTTAGGGGAAACGTGCGATCCTGTCCCCGGACAGCCAGCCGGAGGACGACCGGGTGCCCGGGCGTGAGCTTCCACCCCGCACGCTGGACGACGGCCATCCCGTGACGCGGTGCGGCGCGGCGGTGCCGGACGCCGCCGGAGCCGCCACGCCGGCACCGGCCGGTCCGGCGCGGCCAGCGGCCGGCGAGGGGGAGCCGGCGCAGCCCGGGACCGATGCGGGTCGCGGGTACGCGGATGTCGGCCGTGGAGGGGACGGGCCGCCCCTCTTCCCCGACGGCGACTCCGAGCAATGGCTGCGCGACGTGGCGGAGCTCGCCTCCGACTGGTTCTGGCAGACGGACGCCGAGCTGCGCTACGTGTGGTTCTCCGAGAACGTGGAGCGCATCACCGGCATCCCGCGCACCTGGTTCTACGGCAAGACCCGGGCGGAGATCGCCGGGCCCGACAACGACCCGCAGACCCTTGCCGAACACTGGCAGCGGGTGCTGCGGCGCGAGCCCTACCGCGACTTCGAGTTCGAGATCGCCGGGCCGCACGGGCCGGTGTGGGTGCGCAGCAACGGCCGGCCGCTGTTCGACGCCTCGGGCCGCTTCCTCGGCTACCGCGGCACCGGTCGCGACATCACCGCCCTCAAGCTCGTGGAACTCTCGCTGCGGGAGAGCGAGCGGCGCTATCGCGAGCTGGTCGAGCTCCTGCCCGATGCGGTGGTCGTCCACCGCGACGGCGTCATCCGCTTCGCCAACCACCGCACCGCCGAGCTCCTCGGCCACGACGGCCCGGCCCGGCTGATCGGCACCCATGTCCTCGACCACGTCCATCCCGAGGACCGGGTGCTGGTGGTGGAACGCTGGCGTCGGCTCGCGGGCAGCGGGCGCGTGCCGCCGGCCGAGATGCGGCTGGTGCGCGCGGACGGCACCGTCGTCCACGTTGAGACGCGGGCGGTGCGCACCGTGTACGCCGGCGGACCGGCGGTGCTGGTCACCGCCCGCGACATCGGCGAACGCAAGGCGGCCGAGCGGCGGCTCGCCTGGCTTGCGTACCACGATGTGCTCACCGGCCTGCCCAACCGGCGGCGGCTGGCCGCGGCGATGGAGGAGACGCTGCGCGGGAGCCGTGGCGCGGCCCTCTTCCTGCTC
>BEIP01000030.1 GCA_002898955.1 bacterium HR39
GTCGGACCGCGACTTCGCACTGGACTATCTGGCCGCCGCCGCCATCACCGCCGTGCACCTCTCGCGCCTGGCCGAGGAGCTGGTGATCTGGTCGACGCCCCAGTTCGGCTTCGTGCGCCTCGCCGAGGCCTTCACCACCGGCAGCTCCATCATGCCGCAGAAGCGCAATCCCGACGCGGCGGAGCTGATCCGGGCCAAGCCCGGGCGGATCGTGGGCGACCTCGTGCGGCTGCTCGTCGTGCTCAAGGGCCTGCCGCTCGCCTATTCGAAGGACATGCAGGAGGACAAGGAAGGGGTCTTCGACGCCGCCGATCACCTCGAACTCTCGCTCGAGGCCATGACGGCCATGGTCCGCACCCTCTCGGTGGACCGCGAGCGCATGCGGGCCGCCGCCACCCTCGGCCACACGCTGGCCACCGATCTGGCCGACTGGCTGGTGCGGGAGAAGGGCGTGCCGTTCCGCGATGCCCATGCCATCGTCGGCAGGGTGGTGCGGCTCGCCGAGGAGCGCGGCGTCCAGCTCCACGAGCTCTCCGCACCGGATCTGGCCTCGGTGGATCCGCGGCTGGACGGGTCGGCGTTCGCCGTGCTCACACCCGAGCGGGCGGTGGCGGCGCGGCGCAGCTACGGCGGTACCGCGCCCGAGCGGGTTCGCGCGGCCATCGAGGAGGCGGTACGGCGCTACGGGCTCGACCCCGAGGTCGAGGCGGAGGAGGAGGCATGAACGATCCGGTGCTGCGCGAGCTCGCCGATGCCCTCGGCCCGGACGTGGTGATCCCGGGCGAGGAGGCCGACGTGCGCTACTGGAACGACTGGGCGGGGCTGCCGCCGGTGCGCCCGAAGGCGGTCCTGCGCCCGCGCACCGTCGAGGAGGTCTCGTTGGCGCTCTCCGTGTGCAACCGGCGCCTGCAGCCCGTCGTGCCGCAGGGCGGGCGCACGGGTCTCGCCGGCGCCGGCCGGCCGAGCGAGGGGGCCATCGTGCTCTCCCTCGAGCGGATGAACCGGGTGCTCGAGGTGGACACCGCCAACGCGGCACTGGTGGCCGAGGCCGGCGTGGTGCTGGAGGCGGCCCAGCAGGCGGCGGCCGAAGCCGGCATGTTCCTGCCGCTCGATCTCGGTGCGCGCGGTTCGTGCCAGATCGGCGGCGTCCTCGCCACCAACGCCGGCGGCAACCGGGTGATCCGCTTCGGCATGGCCCGCGACAACTGCCTCGGCCTCGAGGCGGTGCTGGCCGACGGTACGGTGGTGGGCGGCCTCAACCGGCTCGTGAAGAACAACGCCGGCTTCGACCTCAGACAGCTCTTCGTCGGCAGCGAGGGCACACTCGGCGTGATCACCCGGGCGGTGCTGAAGGTCCAGCCCGAACCCTCCACCACCGCCGCGGCCTTCTGCGGGCTGCGCGACTTCGAGGCGATGGTGGCGCTTCTGGAGCGCGCGCGGGCGCGGCTGGGCGGCATCCTCTCGGCCTTCGAGGCCATGTGGCCCGAGTACTACGATCTCATGATCGATCACGTGCAGCGGCTGCGCGCGCCGCTCTCCGGGCGGCATGCCATGTACGTGCTGCTGGAGGCGCGCGGCTACCACCCCGAGAGCGACGAGGCCCGCTTCGAGCGGCTGCTCGCGGATCTCGTCGCGGAGGGGATGGTGGAGGACGCGGCGCTGGCCCGCTCGGAGCGGGACGTGCGGGACTTCTGGGCGGTGCGCGATGCCGTCGCCGAATTCCCCATCCTGCTGGGCCGCCACGTCAACTTCGACCTCGGCCTGCCGGTGCGCACCATGCAGCCCTTCGTCGACGCGCTGCGCCGGCGTCTGCCCGCCGCCTTCCCCGGGATCCGCGCCGTCTACTTCGGCCACATCGGCGACGGCAATCTGCACGTGGTCACCGGCGTGCCCGAGGGAGTGGACACGCACGCCGTCGAGGATCTGGTCTACCGCACCGTGGGCGAGTTCGGCGGCACCATTTCGGCCGAACACGGCATCGGCACCATCAAGAAGCCGTGGTTCCACCTGGTGCGCAGCGCCGCCGACATCGCCACCATGCGCCGGCTCAAGCGCACGCTCGATCCCAACGGCATCCTCAATCCCGGCAAGGTGGTGGACTGAGGCCGCTCCGGCGGTTCCGGAGAAGGCGAAGGGGCGGGCCGCAGGGCCCGCCCCGGTCGCATCGGACTTCGCGCCGGCTTCAGAGGCTCGCCTGCACCGCACCCTGGGCGGGGATGCGCTCGCGGTAGCGCAGCAGCTTGTCCAGCGCGGACACGTACGCCTTCGCCGCCGCCACCAGCGTGTCGGTGTCCGCCGCCTGGCCGTGGAACACCTGCCCGTCGCGGGCGAGCCGCACCGTCACCTGCGCCTGGGCATCGGTGCCGCCGGTCACCGCGTGGATCTGGAAGAGCTGCAGCTCCGCCTCGTGCGGCACCGCCCCGCGGATGGCGCGGAAGGTGGCATCCACGGGACCGTCGCCGGTCGACTCCGCGACCTGGCGCTCGCCGTCCACCTCCAGCTCGACCCGGGCGTGCGGCGCGCGCCCGAGACCGGTCTCGACGGCGAGGTCGGTCAGGTGCACGCGCTGTTCGAGGCTCTGGATCTCCTCGTCCACGAGCGCGATGATGTCCTCGTCGTAGACGTTCTTCTTGCGGTCGGCGAGCGCCTTGAAGCGGCGGAAGGCCTCGTTCAGCGCATTGTCGCCGAGATGATAGCCCAGCTCTTCCAGCTTGCGGCGGAAGGCGTGGCGCCCCGAGTGCTTGCCCAGCACGAGGCTCGAGCGGGTGAGGCCCACGTCCTCGGGCCGCATGATTTCGTAGGTCTGGGCGTGCTTGAGCACGCCGTCCTGGTGGATGCCGCTCTCGTGGGCGAAGGCGTTGGCGCCGACGATGGCCTTGTTGGGCTGGACCGGGAAGCCGGTGACGGCCGAGACCAGCCGCGAGGCCTTCATGATCCTGGTGGTGTCGATGTTGGTGCGGAACGGCAGGATGTCCGAGCGGGTGCGGATGGCCATCACGATTTCCTCGAGCGCCGCATTGCCGGCCCGCTCGCCGATGCCGTTGATGGTGCACTCCACCTGCCGCGCGCCGGCCTCGATGGCCCGCAGGCTGTTGGCCACGGCCAGTCCGAGGTCGTTGTGGCAGTGGACCGAGATGACGGCCTTGTCGATGTTGGGGACGTTGTTGCGGATGTAGCGGATGAGGTCGGCGAACTCTTCCGGATAGGCGTAGCCGACCGTATCCGGAATGTTGACGGTGGTGGCGCCGGCCGCGATCGCGGTCTCGATGCAGCGGCACAGGAAGTCGCGGTCGCTGCGCGAGGCGTCCTCGCCCGACCACTCCACGTCGTCGGTCCAGCGCCGCGCCCGCTCCACGCTCGCGCGCACGCGCTCCAGCACCTCCTCCGGGCTCATCCGCAGCTTGTACCGCATGTGGATGGGGCTGGTGGCGATGAAGGTGTGGATGCGCTTGCGCTCGGCCGGCTTCAGCGCCTCGCCGGCGCGGTCGATGTCCTCGAAGTTCGCCCGGGCGAGGCCGCAGACGACGCTCTTCTTCACGCGCTTCGCGATCTCGCGCACCGCCTCGAAGTCGCCTTCGGAGGCGATGGGGAAGCCCGCCTCGATGATGTCCACCCCGAGCTCCTCCAGCACCTCCGCCACCTTGATCTTCTCCTCGATGGTCATGGAGGCGCCGGGCGACTGCTCGCCGTCGCGCAGGGTGGTGTCGAAGACGAGAATGGTCTCGCGTTCGTTCTCGGCGATGGGGGTGGTCATGGTCCGCTGCTCCCGTTCCGAAGGGCATGATGCCGGAGAGGATCCGCCGGATCACCGCGGTGCGGACCCGCAGGGGCACGCACCGCACCCGCCCTGAGCGCGCCGGTTCGCGGCGGGCTCAGGGCCGCGTAAGTCGCAGGAGCAGCAGGGAGGTGGCGGGCACCGCGAGGGCGCGCACGCGTCCCGTGCGCGAATCGGGCAGGATGTGGATCCTCGCGGCTCGCATGTGGACGGCTCGACCTCGCTCGACCGGATGGCCCGCTCGCACCTCATATGCACCCGCGGCCGGGCGCTGTAAAGGGCCGGCTCACTCCTCGATCACCACGAAGGGATCGGCCGGCGGCACCACCAGATCGGCCAAAAGCCGCGCCGCCACCAGCAGCACCAGCACGGCGAACAGCCCGCGCACCCACTCGCCGCGCAGCCGCAGGGCGAGCCGCGTGCCGTACTGGGCCCCCACCACGCTGCCGAGGATGCCGAGCAGCGCCAGCACGATGTCGACGCTGCGGTTGGCCCAGGCGTGGAGCAGGGTGGTGAAGACGGCCACCACCGCGATCTGGAAGTGGGAGGTGCCGAGGACCACGCCGGTGGGCATGCGCAGCACGTAGACCATGGCCGGCACCAGCAGGAAGCCGCCGCCCACGCCGAACAGCGCCGCCAGCACGCCGGCGGCGAAGCCCACCCCGGCCGGCGCCAGCGGGCTGATGTAGAGGTGCGAGGCGGGAAAGCGCATGCGCAGCGGCAGGCGGTGGAGCAGCGGACGCCGGCGCCGCTCCGGCCGGCCGGCACGCCGGCGGCGCACCAGCGTGCCGACGGTCTCGAAGGCGGTGAGCAGGCCGATGGTGGAGAGCAGCAGCACATAGCCGACGGTGACCACGAGGTCCACCTGGCCGAGCTCGCGCAGGAGCCGGAACAGGCCCACGCCCGCGGCGCTGCCGAAGAGGCCGCCCACCGACATCACCGCGCCCATGCGCAGATCGAGGCTGCCGCGGCGCAGATGCTGGAGCGCGCTCGAGAAGGAGGAGGCGAGGATCAGCGGCGCCTGGCTCCCCACCGCCACCGTCGGCGGCATCCCGTAGAACAGCAGCGCCGGGGTCATGACGAAGCCGCCGCCCACGCCGAACAGCCCCGAGGCCAGCCCCGCCACCGCGCCGAGCGCGAGGATGACGAAGGCGTCCACCGACATCTCGGCGATGGGGAGATAGATGAGCACGGATGCGCGCCCGCCCGGGGCCCGCTTCCACTTGCGGGCGAAAGCGACGGGCCGTCAAGGCGGGGGACGGCGGGCGGCCGGCGAGCGCCGTTCCCGCGTCACGTGCGCGCACCGGCGGCCGCACCCCGCAGCGGCCTGCGACCGACGAAGGGGCCGGCGGCGGGATCCTCGGCGATGCGCAGCACCTCGTTCCACTTGGCGCCCCGCTCGGAGCGGGCGAGGGCCCCGACCTTGAGCTGGCCGGCGCCCAGCCCCACGGCGAGGTGGGCGATGGAGACGTCCTCGCTCTCGCCCGAGCGGGCGGAGACGATGGTGCCGAAGCCGGCGGTGCGGGCGGCGCGGAACGCCTCCAGCATGCCGCTCACCGTCCCCACCTGGTTGACCTTGAGCAGGGCGGCGTTGCACAGGCCGGAGGCCGCGGCCTCGCGCACCAGCCCGGCGCGCGTGACCAGCAGATCGTCGCCGACGAGCTGCACCCGATCGCCGATCCTGGCCGTCAGTTCGGCCCAGCCCGCGCGGTCGTCCTCGGCCAGCGGATCCTCGACCGCCGCGATCGGCCAGGAGTCGACCCAGCCCGCCACCAGATCCACCATGGCGGCGGAGTCCAGCTCGCGCCCCTCCAGTGCGAGGCGGTAGCGGCCGTTCCGCCCGAACTCCGAGGCCGCGACGTCGAGGGCGATCCACACCCGTCCGCCGGGCCGCTCGCCGGCGAGCTCGATGGCCGCGACCAGCGTCTCCAGCGCTTCCTCGTTGGAGGAGAAGGCGGGCCACCAGCCGCCCTCGTCGGCCACGCCGCAGAGCCGGCCCGAGCGGGCGAGGAGATCGCCGGCGGCGTGGTAGACTTCCGCCGTCACTTCGAGCGCCTCGTCGAAGGAGGCGGCACCGGGCACCATCACCAGCAGGTCCTGGATGTCGAGGCGCCGGCCGGCGTGGGCACCGCCGCCGAAGATCTGGATCTCGGGAAGCGGCAGCGACGGCTCGGTGCCGAAGGTCTCGGCCACGTGGCGCCACAGCGGCCGGTCCGCCTCGCGCGCGGCAGCGTGCAGCACGGCGAGGGAGGTGGCGGTGAGCACGTTGCCGCCGAGGATGCGGCAATCGGGAGTGGGATCGAGCTCGCGCAAAAGCGCGTCGATCTCCTCCTGCGGCTGCGGCTCGCGGCCCACCAGCGCCGGCGCCACCACGTCCTCCACCCGGCGCAGGGCGTGGCGCACGTCGCGTCCGCGCAGGCGCGGGCCGCCGTCGCGCAGATCGAGCGCCTCCCGCGAGCCGCGCGAGGCGCCGGCCGGGGCGATGGCCCGTCCCACCGCGCCGCTCTCCAGCCGCACCTCCACCTCGATGGTGGGAAAGCCGCGCGAGTCCCACACGCGGCGGCCGTGGACGGCGACGATGGCGCTCACCCGTCTCCTCCCCCGTCCGGTGCGAGAGCACGGTCGAAGAGGTCCCCGACCCGCCGCGGCGGCTCCACGAGCAGCCGGCGGGCGATGCGGCGCACCCGGGCGCGCCCGTGCCCGTCGAGGTACTCGACCGGCGACTTGCCGTCGACCCGGGCGAGCATCAGGGCCGGTACCAGCCCGGCGACGCGCGCTTCCAGCCCCGCGCGGTCCTCGAAGTCGACGTGCCGAAGCCAGGCGGAGAGGAAGGCCGAGGCTTCGCCGCGCAGGGCGGATGCGAGGTGCGGCATGTGCACGGCCTTGAGCAGCAGATGGTTGACACAGAAGGCCGGGTCGAAGGCCGGATCGCCCATGGTGGCGCATTCGGCATCGAGCAGCAGCGGCCGGCCGGCGCGCACCAGCACGTTCTTGGGGCTGACGTCACCATGGACGAGCGCCCGATGCGCCCGCTCGAGCATGTGGGCGAGGCCTTCGAGGCGCGGTGCCAGGTCCGGGTGGCGCGTGGCGGTGAAGAGCAGATAGGGCTCGATGCGCAGCGCCCGGAAGTCCTCCATGTTGCGGAAGGGCGCACGGTCGAAGTCGGGGCGGGCGCTCGCGGCGTGGATGCGCCCGACGAGATCGCCGAGCGCCGCCGCGACGCCCGGCAGGATGCGCCCCGCCAGCAGTTCCGCCTTCCAGTTGCGGACGGCGGGGCCGCCCAGGTACTCCATCACGAAGCCGTGCAGCCGCTCCGAGCGGCCGAACAGGCGCACGGCATTCTCCGGCACGATGCGGGCCGCCACCCCGAGCCAGGCGTATTCGGCACGGTTGCGGCGCACCGGTGCGCGCCATTCCTCCACGACCCGCAGCCGCGGCAGGGCGAACTTGGCGCAGAAGACGAGCCCGTCGCGCAGCTCCACCCGCGCGATGTCGGAGGCCACGCCGCCGGTGAGCGGCTCGACCCCGACCACGTCCTCCGCACGGGCGAGCCCGAGTTCCTCCACCAGCTCCCGGCAGCGCCGGGCGAGATCGGCCCGCTCGTCCATCGCATCGTCCACCTGCCTCCGCGGGGAGGTTGTGGCGGCACCGGGCGGTGCGGACAAGGCGGGCGCCATCGCCCGGGCTTGCTCCATCGGCAGCAGCCGGCTCGCGATCGACCCGGTGGAGATCGAGACGGCGAAGGGTGGTCTCGCCCCCGCCGGCCTCGATGCCGTGAGCACGTCGGAGCAAAGGAACGGTCGCGTGACGGCAAGCGGACGCCTGGAGATGCGCCTCGCCCGGCTGCACACGGCCGAGGGCGAGGTGCTGCGCGACGTGGTCCTGACCATCGAGCATCGGGGTCAAGCGGGCCCACGCACCTGGCGCGCTCACCGGGGTCTCGAACGACCTGCTGAACGGAGGAAGGGCCGGCCGGGGGCCGGTGAACCGGCTGCTGCAGGCGCTCGGGGCGGAGCCCTTCGCCCTGGCCCTGCACGGGCGGCTCGCGCGCGGCGTCGACATGGCGGAGATCGGGAGTCGACCTCTTTGCCCCGGGCGGACGACGGCGCGACGGCGCGACCAGGGTGGGCGAGCTGATCGCCGCCAGGGAAGGACGCTTCACCCTCCACTATCCGCTCTCGCTCCCGAACGATCCGGCCTGCACCCGGGTGGCGGCGCTGCCGCTCGCGGCCGGCATCGCCCGGGTGCACGGCAGATGGATCGGGGGCGCCCTCACCTGGAAGGACGGGACGGCCGTCTACGGCGGCCGGCGCGTTCCGCTGCGCGAACGGCTTCCCGATCTCTTCGCGCTGCCGGTGCCGGCGCTGGCCGACCGAGGCCGGTCCGCGGATGGCGCACCGCGTCCCGCCGCGGCGGGCGAGATGCACGATCATGGCCCCCGCATGCGCAGCGGCGGCTGCGGGCGGGCCGGCACCGCGCCGCAACGGGTGGCTCCGTATGCCGCGAGCCCGTCACGGACCCGGAACCCCGGCTTTTAGGCGCGGCCGGCATGCGGGGTGGGCAGCATTCGGTCCGGCCTCACGGGCCCCGGCGTCGCGGTGGCCCCGTGTGCGCCGGGGAGCATCCACGGCGCTTTTCCGGCGAGGCGTTCGGCCGGGTGTGGAATCGCGATCACGGGCCGCCCGGCACCCCCGCCGTTCGCGCCGCGGCCGCTCCGCTCACCGGGGCAGCGCCGTCCGTCACCGCCGCGCCGTCGGGACCGGTCTCCCGCCGGTGTGGCGCCCGCGACCCGGCGTCCGCGTCGCCGCGGTCGTCCGGTCGCATCGCGCGTCCACGCACGTCTCCGAGCCCAAGCGCTCCAGCGCCGGGCTCGGGCCCGCACCACCGCCGCGATCGCACATCGACCGGCGCCCGCGCAGTCTCTCCGGCTCCGGCCACCCG
>BEIP01000031.1 GCA_002898955.1 bacterium HR39
GGAGCGGTTGGCCAAGCTCGCCGGCGGCGTCGCGGTGATCCGGGTGGGTGGCGCCACCGAGGTGGAGGTGAAGGAGCGCAAGGACCGCGTCGAGGACGCCATGCACGCGACCCGCGCGGCCGTCGAGGAGGGCATCGTGCCGGGTGGCGGCGTGGCGCTGCTGCGGGCGACCAAGGCCCTCGAGGGCGTCAAGGGCGCCAACGAGGACCAGAACCACGGCATCGACATCGTCCGCAAGGCGATCCAGGCGCCGATCCGGCAGATCGCCGAGAACGCCGGCTTCGACGGTGCGGTGGTGGCGGGCAAGGTCCTCGAGAGCGAGGATTATGCCTGGGGCTTCGACGCGCAGGTCGGCGAGTACGCCAACATGTACGAGCGCGGCATCATCGATCCGGTCAAGGTGGTGCGCACCGCCCTGCAGGATGCCGCGTCGGTGGCCGGTTTGCTGATCACCACCGAGGCCCTGGTCGCCGAGAAGCCCGAGAAGAAGAAGGAGCCCGCGGGCGCCGGCGCGGGTGACATGGAGTTCTGATCGCCCGCTCCGGACCCCACCGGGTCCTTCCGCGAACGGGGCAGGGGCCGCGGGATGCCGCGGCCCCGCCTCTTTTGTGCGCATGCCTCGCCGCGGAGGGGAGAAACGCTGCCGCCCGAGCCGACGCTCGCCTCCGTCGAGGTCCGGGTCTTCCGGAACGGATCCGGGGATCCCGCGCGACCGACGTCGGGTCCCGGACCGGCGAACCGGCCGCCGTTCACAGGATGGCAGCGACTCCACCGCAGGACCCGTGGACGGTGGGAGAGCTCCGCGCGGAGGACGAGCGGGCACCTTCCCCACCGGATGCGGCACGGCGCGGAGATGTGAGGGAGCCGTAAACCGTCGCGTTGGGAGGTCCGGGCCTCCGCACCGAGAGGTCGCGACGGCCCGGAACGCGCGGTCGTCTTCGCGGCTCTCGGATCCCGGTGTCCTGCAGCGGCCTCGACCGCCCACGGACGCGGTCCGCACGGCCTGCCGGATCCCGGCCCCACCGATCTTCGCCGCAGCCGTGCGGGCATGGTGACCGTCTCCGCCGGAGGCCGGGTCGTCTTCGGAGGGTCGACGGATCCAGCCCGAGGCGCAGCGGAGGCCGGCGCGGCGGTCGGCGGTCCGGCGAAGGCGGGGGGTCAGGGCAGGCGGGCGAGTCCGCGGCGGACGACGAGGCGCGTGGTCAGCACCGCGGCCAGCACCATGAGCACGGGCAGGGCGGCGAGCGCCAGCCAGTCGAGGGGACGCAGCGCCGCCTGCGCGGCCTGCGGCCAGAAGACGGCGGCGCCGCGCATCGCGACGAGCAGCGCCAGCACCGCGGCCACGAAGCCACCCACCGCCCCGCGCAGGCCGCGTCCGGCCACCGCCTGCTCGAACTGCCGCGCCACATAGGCGTCGTCCGCCCCCATCAGCCGCAGCAGGTCCACCGTCTCCGCCTGGGCGCGCACGTCCACCCGCACGGTGTGGGCGGTGAAGGCGAGCAGCGCCAGCACCGCGAGGGCCAGCACCGCGAGCGCCGCCGCGCGGGCGATGCGGGCGAGCGAGAGGAGGTCGCCGTCCGCCGCCGCCCCCTCGCCGGCCACCACCGTCGCCTCCGGCGAAAGGCGCGCCACCGCCTCGCGCAGCTCGCGGGGATCGGGCCGCACGCCGGGCCGGAAGGTCACGTCGAGCAGCCGCGGCAGCAGCACGGCACCGCCGGAGCCGGCACCCCACTCGCGCGCGAGGGCGCCGAGTTCCTCCATGGGCACCGGCTCCGCCGCCAGCACGTCGGGGCGCGCCTCCAGCGCCTCGGCCAGGGCCGCCACATCCGCCGCGGCGCCGGGCGGCAGCGCCACGGTGACGGTGAGCGGCCGGCGGGCGGCATCGCGCAGGGTCCCGTCCGCCAGCGCCAGCACCGCGAGGGCCAGCACCGCCAGCGCCGTGAGCCCGGCCACCACCCAAGGATACCAGCGGTTGGCCGAGACCCGCTCGAGGGCGAGATCGAGATCCAGCCGGTTCACGCCTGCGCTCCCGCCGCCACGCGCGCCTCGCCGCCGGCCGCGACGAGGCGGCCGTCCTCCAGCACCAGCAGCGGATGCGGGAAGCGGCGCAGCAGCTCCATGTTGTGGGTGGCCAGCACCACCGTGGTGCCGAGGCGGTGCAGTTCGCCGAACAGGTACATGATCCGCTCCGCCCGGCGCGGATCGAGGTTGGAGAGGGGCTCGTCGGCCAGCAGGATCTGCGGGCGGCCGACCACGGCGCGGGCGATGGCCACGAGCTGGCGCTGGCCCATGGACAGTTGCCCGGGCGGCGCCTCGGCCAGCGCCCCGAGTCCCACCCAGGCCAGCATCTCGCCCACCACCTCGGCGATGCGGTCCTCGTCGAGGCCGGCGATGCGCAGCGGCAGCGCCACGTTGTCGAAGACGGAGAGGTGCTCCAGCAGGCGGAAGTCCTGGAAGACCACGCCGATGCGCCGGCGCAGGGCGGCGAGCTCGCCGCGCTCGGCCAGCGCCACGTCGCGGCCGAAGAGCAGGATGCGGCCGCGACGGGCGGGGAGCGACAGGCTCATCACCCGCAGGAGCGTCGTCTTGCCGGCACCGCTCGGGCCGACGAGGTAGTGGAAAGTGCCGGCGCGCAGCGCCAGATCGACGCCGCGCAGGGCCTCCGCGCCGCCCTCGCTCCAGGCGGCGGCCACCCCTTCGAGGCGCAGGACGATGTCGCCGGGCGGTGACAAGGACGCCCTCGCGTATGGGACCCTCGCAGCGCAGCCTTGCACAAAGCGCGCGATTCGTCCAGAGGCTTCCTCAACCGCTGCGCGAGACGGCATGAGCGCATCCGAGCCCGTGGTCATCACCTGCCCTTCCTGCGGCACGCGCTACCGCGTGAGCCGCGGCTCGCTCGGCCCCGTCGGCAAGACGGTGCGCTGCTCGCGCTGCTCTCACCGCTGGTTCGCCGAGGCGCCGAAGGTGGACGAGCCGCCACCGCCCCTGCCGGAGGGGGTGCGGGCGCTCGAGCTGGAGGCGACGGCGCCGCCGCCCCGGCGCGGGCTGGCGCTGGCCGGCTGGCTGCTGGTGGTGCTGTTCGTGCTGGTGGTGGCGGGGCTCGTGGTGGGGCGCAACGAGATCGTCGCCGCCTTCCCTCGCGTGGCGCCCTGGTACGAGCGGCTCGGGCTGCCGGTGCGGGTGCCGCTTGGTCTCGAGATCCGCAATCTGCGCTCCGAGCGGCGGGTGGAGGACGGTCTCCCGATGCTGGTGATCCGGGGCGACGTCCACAATGTGAGCGATGCGCCGCGGCCGGTTCCGCCGCTTCGGGTGCGGCTTCTGGATGCGGCCGGCGAGGAGCTGGATTCCGGTCTGTTCGACGCCCCGGTGCGCGAGCTGCCGCCCGGCGGGACGACGCGCTTCGAGGCGCGCATGGTGGACCCGCCGCGCGCGGCGGTGCGCTACGAGGTCACCTTCGATCCCCGCATCCCGCCCCGTGAGCAGGAGGGCTGATCCCATGTCCCGGGCGCTCGCCGCGGCGCGCCGGGCGGCGCGGGCGGGCGAGGTGCCGGTGGGCGCGGTGCTGGTGGACCCGGACGGGCGGGTGCTGGCGGTCTCCGGCAACCGGGTGGAGCGGGACCGGGATCCCACGGCGCACGCCGAGATGGTGGTGCTGCGCCGCGCCGCCCGGCGGCTGGGCACGCCGCGGCTGTTCGGCTGCGATCTGTGGGTGACCCTCGAGCCCTGCGCCATGTGCGCGGCGGCGCTGGCGCTCGCCCGCATCCGCCGGCTCTACTTCGGCGCGTGGGATCCCAAGGGGGGCGGCGTCGACCACGGCCCGCGCATCTTCGACCAGCCCACCGTCCACCACCGCCCCGAGGTCTACGGCGGCATCCGCGAGCGCGAATGCGCCGCCCTGCTGCGCGCCTTCTTCACCGCGCGGCGGTGAGGGATGCGGCTCCCGCTCCGGAATGACGGGCCAGCGCGGACCACTGGCGGCGTGCCCGGCGCTCCGGTAGAACACCGGCAGCGCAAGGGAGCACGCCCGCCATGACCGTGATGCCGGATCACTGGATCCGCCGCATGGCCCTCGAACACGGCATGATCGAGCCCTTCGTCGACCGCCAGGAGCGGGCCGGGGTCGTCTCCTACGGCCTCTCCTCCTACGGCTACGACGCGCGGCTCGCCGACGAGTTCCGCATCTTCACCAACGTGGAGAGCGCCGTCGTCGATCCGAAGAATTTCTCGCCGAAGAGCTTCGTCGAGAAGAAGACCGACGTCTGCACCATTCCGCCCAACAGCTTCGCGCTGGCCCGCACGATCGAGTACTTCCGCATTCCGCGCGACGTCATCGTCATCTGCCTCGGCAAGTCCACCTACGCCCGCTGCGGCATCATCGTCAACGTCACGCCCCTCGAGCCCGAATGGGAGGGGCACGTGACCTTGGAGATCTCCAACACCACGCCGCTGCCCGCGCGGGTCTACGCCAAGGAGGGCATCTGTCAGTTCCTCTTCCTCAAGGGCGATTCGGCGCCGGAGGTATCTTATGCCGATCGCGGCGGCAAATACATGCGCCAGACCGGCGTCACCCTGCCGAGGCTGTGAGATGGACCGCATCCTGATCCGTGGCGGCGTGCCCCTCGAGGGCGTCGTCGAGATCGGCGGCGCCAAGAACGCCGCCCTGCCGCTCATGGCGGCATCCCTGCTCACCGACGAGCCGCTCGTGCTCGAGAACGTGCCCGACGTGGCGGACGTGGGCACCATGCGGCGGCTCCTGCAGATGCTCGGCGTGGAGGCCCGCCATCCGCCGCTCGCCGCGCATACCCTCGTACTGCAGTGCCCGGAGGTGCTGGATACCACCGCACCCTACGATCTGGTGCGGCGCATGCGTGCGTCCGTCCTGGTGCTGGGACCGCTGCTGGTGCGCGCCGGCGAAGCGCGGGTGTCGCTGCCCGGCGGCTGCGCCATCGGCCCGCGGCCCATCGACCTCCACCTCGAGGGTCTTTCGCGCATGGGCGCCGAGATCACCCTCGAGGGCGGCTATGTGCACGCCCGCGCCCCGCGGGGCCTGAAGGGGGCCGTGATCCGCTTCCCCAAGCCCTCGGTGGGCGCCACCGAGAACCTGATGATGGCGGCGGCGCTCGCGCGCGGCACCACGGTGATCGAGGAGGCGGCGCAGGAGCCCGAGATCGTCGACCTCGCGCAGTGTCTTCGCGCCATGGGCGCGCGCATCGAGGGCGCGGGAACGAGCCGCATCGAGATCGAGGGGGTGGAGCGGCTCTCCGGCGCACGCCACCGCATCCTGCCCGATCGCATCGAGACCGGCACCTACGCCATGGCCGCGGCCATCACCGGCGGGCGCCTGGAGCTGCGCGGCACCCGCCTCGACCTGCTGGGCGCCGCCGCCGAGGTGCTGGACGAGGCGGGGGTCGTGCTGGAGGAGATCGAGGGCGGCATCCGCGCCGCGCGCAGTCCCCGCGGCCTCGTCGGCACCGACGTGATGACGCTGCCCTTTCCCGGCTTCGCCACCGACCTTCAAGCCCAGTTCATGGCGCTTATGTGTATCGCCGAAGGGGCGGCCATGATCACCGAGACCATCTTCGAGAACCGCTTCATGCACGTGCCCGAGCTCGCCCGCATGGGGGCGCGGATCACGGTGCACGGGGCGACGGCGCTGGTGCGGGGCGTGCCGAAGCTGGTCGGGGCACCGGTCATGGCCACCGACCTGCGGGCCTCGGTGTCGCTGGTGCTGGCCGGGCTGGCGGCCGAGGGCGAGACCGAGGTCAACCGCATCTACCATCTGGACCGGGGCTACGAACGCCTGGAACAGAAGCTGGCGGCGGTGGGCGCCAGGATCGAACGGCTGCCATGAGGGACCGGAAGTTGAAGCTCAGGGCCGAGGACGCGGAGGACCTCGCGGTGCTCGCAGCGCTCCTGCAGGATGCGCGCGCACCGCTCTTCGAGATGGTCTACCAGCCCGGGGAGCGGCGCTTCGCCGCCGTCTTCCGGCGCTACCGGCGCGAGGCCCAGCCGCATCCCGATGTGCGCGACGGCCTCACCGAGGTGGCGTGCGCGCTGGTCTTCGAGGAGATCGAAGCGGTGCGCCACCGGGGTCTCGATCCCGCCGACCGCGAGCGGGTGCACCGCCTCCTCACCATCGCCACCCACCCGGGCCGCGAGCGTCTGGTGCACATCCATCTGGTCTTCGACGGCGGCGCCGAGATCCGTCTCGAGTGCGACCGCATCCGCGCGCGCATGGAGGACTTCGGCGAGATCGTCGCCGCGCTCGAGCCGCCGCCGTTCCATCCGCTCGACGAACCGGCCGGGGAGCGCGGCTGATGGTGCTGCGGCTCGATTCGCGCGATCCCGGCTTCGCCGGGGCCTTCCGCGCCTTCGTCGAGCGCCGCCGCGAGGAGGAGGCGGACGTCCGCGAGGCGGTGGCGCGGATCCTCGCCGAGGTGCGCACGCGCGGCGATGCGGCGCTGCTCGACTTCACCCGCCGCTTCGACCGCTTGGAGGCGGAGCGGGTGGAGGAGCTGCGCATCGGCCCGGAAGAGCTCGAATCCGCCCGCCGGCAGTGCACCGACGAACAGATCGCCGCACTCGAACTCGCGGCTTCGCGCATCCGCGCCTTCCACGAGCGCCAGCTCCCGCAGGATCTCGAGGTGGAGGACGGGCTCGGCCTGCGCGCCGGCCTGCGCTGGACGCCGATCGACTCGGTGGGCCTCTATGTCCCCGGCGGCACCGCCGCCTATCCGAGCTCGGTGCTGATGAACGCCATTCCCGCGCGGGTGGCCGGCTGCCGGCGGCTGGTGATGGCGGTGCCCACGCCGGAGGGGAGGGTGAACCCGCTGGTGCTGGCGGCCGCGCAGATCGCCGGGGTGGACGAGATCTGGCGCATCGGCGGTGCCCAGGCGGTGGCGGCGCTCGCCTACGGCACGGAGACCATCCGCCCGGTGGACAAGATCGTCGGACCGGGCAGCGCCTGGGTGGCGGAGGCCAAGCGCCAGGTGTTCGGCCGGGTGGGCATCGACATGATCGCCGGCCCCTCCGAGCTCGTGGTGGTGGCCGACGGCCGGCAGAATCCCGCCTGGGTGGCGGCGGACCTGCTCTCCCAGGCCGAGCACGACGAGCGGGCGCAGGTGGTGCTGGTCACCGACGATGCGGCCTTCGCGGATGCGGTGGTGGCCGAGGTGGAGCGCCAGCTCGCCGGGCTGCCGCGCGCCGGGATCGCCCGGCGGAGCTGGGCGGAGCAGGGGGCGGTCGTGGTGGTGGGCGATCTCCTCGACGAGGCGCCGGAGATCGTGGATGCCATCGCGCCCGAGCACCTCGAGCTGATGGTGGCCGATCCGCGGGCGCTGTTTGTGCGCATCCGCCATGCCGGCGCCGTGTTTCTCGGGCCGCTCTCCGCCGAGGTGATCGGTGACTACGTGGGCGGGCCGAACCACGTGCTGCCGACTTCACGCACGGCGCGCTTTTCCTCGGGGCTCGGGGTGCACGACTTCGTCAAGCGCACCACCTTCCTGGAGGTGCCGGAAGCGGCCTTCCGTACCCTCGCCCCGGCGGCGGCCACGCTGGCGCATGCCGAGGGGCTGGATGCCCACGCCCGTGCGGTGGAGCGGAGGCTCGGGGAGCTGCCGTGAGCGACGACAGCCGGCGCATCGTCGAGATCACTCTCGACGAGAAGAGCATCGTGCGGTGGTCGCCGGAGGTCGAACACGAGCGCAACGTCGCCATCTTCGACCTGCTCGAGCAGAACGACTTCCGCCTGAAGGAAGGCTTCTCCGGGCCGTACCGCGTGCACCTGTCGCTGCGCGAGAGCACGCTGGTGATGCGGGTGCGCAACGACCAGGCGGGCGAGGAGACGGAGGTCACCCTGCCGGTGCGGCCGCTGCGCCGGGTGATCAAGGACTACTTCATGATCTGCGACAGTTACTACAAGGCCATCCGCGGCGCCACGCCCAGGCAGATCGAGACCATCGACATGGCCCGCCGCGGCCTCCACAACGAGGGATCGGAGATGCTCATGGACATGCTGCGCGAGCGGGTCGAGATGGATCTCGACACGGCGCGGCGGCTGTTCACCTTGGTCTGCGTCCTCCACCTGCGCGGCTGACGGATGGCCGAGCTGCCCGGTGCCGTCCTGTTCGCCTGCACCCACAACACGGTGCGTTCGCCCATGGCGGAGGCGATCCTCAAGTATCTGCACGGTCAGCGCATCTACGTGCAGAGCGCCGGCGTGCGCCGTGGCGAGCAGATCGACCCCTTCGTGGTGGAGGTGATGGACGAGATCGGCCTCGACGTGTCGCGGCACTGGCCGCGCAGCTTCGACGAGCTGGAGGACGACTTCTTCGATCTCGTGATCTCGCTCTCGCCCGAGGCGCACCACCGCGCGGTGGAGCTCACCCGGAGCAGCGCCGCCGAGATCGAATACTGGCCGACTCCCGATCCCACCTTGGTGGAAGGGTCGCGCGAGCAGCGGCTCGAGGCCTACCGAAAGGTGCGGGATCTGCTGCTGCAGCGCATCCGCGAGCGCTTCCCGCCGGCGGGCAGCCCGGCGCCGTGATCGCGCGGATCCGGTCGCGTCGGGTGCTCCGACGCGCCGGCAGCACGCAACGATCCCGCCCGACGCGCCGGTGGCCGGCCTCCCCCTGCGCTGTGAGGGTGCGCGTCCTCGCCGACTGCGGCCCATCCCACCCGGCGGCCGTCCGCCCCGGCTCCGGGCCGGCGAGCC
>BEIP01000032.1 GCA_002898955.1 bacterium HR39
CGCGTCCGGGCGGAGGACCCCACGGTCCGCCACCCCCACCCCAGGGACCACCTTGCTGTTTCCAGGGCATGATCCGTCCTTCCAGCCCGGTGTGCGCGCCTCGCCGCCCCGCGCGCGCCGGACTATATCGACCGCCGGCAGAAAGGGTTCAACCGCCATGGGCGCACCGGGCCGGGAAGAGATCCTCGCGCGGCTGTCCGAAATCCGTCATCCGAAGAGCGGCCGCAGCATCGTCGAGCTCGGCATGGTGTCGGGCATCGTCGTCCGCGGCAGCAACGTGGGCTTCGCGCTCGAGATCGACCCGGCCGAGGCCGAGGAGCTGGAGCCACTCCGCCGGCAGTGCGAGGAGGTGGTGCGGGCCATGCCCGGCGTGACCTCCTGCACGGTGGTCCTCACGGCCGAGCGGACGCCCGGCGCGGCCTCCAGCCCGGCGCCGCATCCCGGCGGCCCGGCCCGGGGCCAGCGGCCCGAACGGCCGCGGCTGCTGCCCGAGGTGCGCAGCATCGTGGCCGTCGCCTCCGGCAAGGGCGGCGTGGGCAAGTCCACCACCGCCGTCAACCTCGCCTTCGGCCTCGCCGCGCTCGGCTGGCGGGTGGGACTGCTGGATGCCGACATCTACGGGCCGTCGATTCCGCGCATGAGCGGCGTGCAGGGCCGGCCGAAGCTGGTCGACGAGCGGCGCCTCGCCCCGCTCGAGAGCTTCGGCGTTAAACTCATGTCCATCGGCTTCCTGGTGGACGAGGAAGCGCCGATGATCTGGCGCGGTCCGATGGTGCAGGGTGCGCTGCAGCAGATGATGGCGGACGTGGACTGGGGTGCGCTCGACGTGCTGGTGGTGGACATGCCGCCCGGCACCGGCGACGCCCAGCTCACCATGGCCCAGCAGGTGCCGCTCACCGGCGCGGTGATCGTCTCGACGCCGCAGGACATCGCGTTGCTGGACGCCCGCAAGGCCATCAACATGTTCCGCAAGGTCGACGTGCCGGTCTTCGGCATCGTCGAGAACATGAGCTACTTCGTCTGTCCGCACTGCGGCGGGCGCAGCGAGATCTTCTCCCACGGCGGCGCGCGGGCCTGCGCGGAGCGTTACGGCGTCGACTTCCTCGCCGAGATCCCGCTCGATCCGCTGGTGCGCGAGCTGTCGGATGCCGGCCGCCCGATCGTCGTCACCCACCCCGAAAGCCCGCAGGCCAGGGCCTATCTCGACCTCGCGAAGAGCGTGCGCGACCGCATCGAGGCGCAGCTCGGCTCCGCCACCCGCAGGCCGCCGCGGATCGTCCACGAATGAACGCCCGGATCGGGGAACCGCAGCCCGGTGCCGGCCGGCCGGCGCCGTTCGCCGGAGAGCGCATCGTCCCCGGCGTCGGGGTCTTCGCCCCGCGCTACGACGGCTGGCTGCTCGACCAGTGGGGCGTGCTGCACGACGGCCGGCGGCTCTTCCCCGAGGCGGTGGACGCGCTCTCGCGCCTGCACGCCCGCGGTGCCCGCATCGTGCTGCTCTCCAACTCCGGGCGGCGCGCCCGCTGCAACGACGAGCGCCTCGCCGAGCTGGGGCTGGACCTGCGGCTGGTCGCCGCCACCGTCACCTCCGGCGAGGTGGCCTGGAAGCTTCTGAAGGAGCGGCGCGAGCCGCCCTTCCGCGACCTCGGCCGGCGCTGCTTCCTGATCACCCGTTTCGGTGATCTGGAGGTGGTGGAAGGGCTCGACCTCGAGCTCGTGGAGGATCCGAAGGAGGCGGACTTCCTCTTCCTGAGCGGGGTGGACACGCCGGGGAAGAGCATCGGGGACTATCTGCCGCTGCTCGAGCGCGCCGCCGAACGCCGGCCGCCCCCGCCGGCGGTGTGTTCCAACCCGGACCGCATGGCCCCCGAGGGTGACGGCTTCGTCTTCTCGCCCGGAGCTCTCGCCGAGATCTACGAGCGCATGGGCGGGCAGGTGATCTACACGGGCAAGCCCCACCGCTGGATCTACCGCGAGGCCCTCGCCCGGCTCGGAGAGATCCCGCAGGAGCGCATCGTCGCCGTGGGCGACTCCTTCGAACACGACGTGGTGGGCGCGGTGCGACACGGCCTCGCCGCGTGCTTCGTCACGCAGGGCATCCACCGCGACGACTTTCCCCTCGACGCACCCCCGGCCCCGTGGGCGGAGCGCATCGCGGCGCTGGGCGCGCGCTTCGGTGCGCTGCCCCGGTGGGTGATCGCGCGTCTTCGCTGGTAGGACGGCGCCGGGCCGGAAACAAGGCGGGCGGCCCGCGGGCCGCCCGAGTCGTCTGACCATCGGCCAGGGAGGGAAGGGAAACTCGCCGCACGCGCCGCTCGCGGCCGTCGTGCTGCGCCGCCGAAGATACCCGGGTGGGAAGCCGGCACGAGGCCTCTCGCGCAGGTCGGCCATGCCCGGCGCGCATGGCTTTGCGGCGCCGCAAAAAAGCGGCGGCTCCGGAGAGCCGCCGAAGTTCACCATCGGTCAGGGAGGGAAGGGAAACTCGCCGCAGTCCCGGCGCGGAGGCACCGGTCTTGCTGCACCCGCGAAGTTAGGCGGGAGTGCTCGCGTCACAAGCGAGTTTGCTGCATCGCAGCAATGCGCTCAGTGCATGAGTGAGCGCTCACCTGCGTTCCAGCTCGGCCCGCAGCCGCTCCAGCGCCGTGCGCAGCCGCTCCGGCGCGATGGCGAAGCACAGCCGCACGTGGGACTCGTTGCCCTCGCCGAAGGTGTAGCCGGCGGCGATGCCCACCTTCGCCCGCTCCAGTACCTGTCGGCAGAAGGCGAGCGAGTCCCCCACGCCCTCGATGCGCGGGAAGGCGTAGAAGGCGCCTGCGGGGCGCAGCAGGTGCACCCGTGGGTGGGTGCCGAGGATCTCCATGACCAGATCGCGGTTGGCCGCACAGCGGGCGACGAAGTCGCGCACGAAGCCCTCGCCCTCCTCGAGGGCGGCGATGCCGCCCCACTGGGCGAAGGTGGTGGCGCCGGTGTTGTTGCACTCGCACAACACCGCCATGGGTTCCACCAGCGACTTCGGCGCCACCATCCACCCCAGCCGCCAGCCGGTCATCGCCCAAGCCTTGGAGAAGCCGTTGAGCACGAAGACCGGCTCGTCGTCCCCGACGAGCGGCAGCACCGAGGGCGCCACCCCGCCGGGATCGTCCAGCACGTGGCGGTGATAGACCTCGTCCGAGATCAGGCCGATGCCGTGGCGCCGGCACAGCTCGACGAGGGCCGCCAACTCGTCTCCCGAGGCCACCCAGCCCGTCGGGTTGGAGGGCGAATTCACGTAGAGCGCCCGCGTCCTCGGCCCGATGGCGGCGGCGACCCGGTCCACGTCCAGCCACCAGCGCTCCGGCCCCTCCTCGAGGCGCACCTCCACCACCCGCGCGCCGCACACCCGCGCCACGTTGCGGATGTTGGGCCAGTACGGACCGATCAGGACGATCTCGGCGCCGGGCTCCAGCAGGCACTGGCCGGCGATCGTCACCGTGAGCATGGTGGAGCCGGGGACGTGGATGCGGTCGGGGTGGACATCCACGCCGTAGATGCGCGCGAGATAGCGGCGGATCGCTCCGCGCAGCTCCGGCACACCGCGCGGAAAGGAGTAGAACGTCCGCCCTTCCCCGAGCGCACGCACCGCCGCCTGCCGGACGAAATCCGGTGTGACCACGTCGCTCTCCCCGAACCACAGGGGGATGACGTCCGGATCGCCCAGCGCCCGGGTGGCGATCTTCATGATGCCGGAGAGCTCGAGTTCGCGGATCTCCGGACGGATCGGATCCCTCGACACCGTTTCCTCCCGCTGCCGGCGCGACGGGCGGCCCGCACCGGCCGTGCCGCTGGCGTCGCGTTCCGCCCGAGGCTATCGGTGGGCGGCCGGGAAGCAAGCGCGGAGGCCCGGACATGGCCGAATCGCGGCGCCATGGTACTGGCCGCGGACGCGAGCCACTTCTACGCCAACATGGAAGAGGGACGGCCCTATCCGGTGGTCTTCCACATCGGCGAGATGGTGGAGGGCTGGCGGCGCCTCGCCGAACTCGCCGATTCGCCCGATCTCGTGATCCCGGGCCACGATCCGCCGGTGCTCGCCCGCCACACCCCGGCCGCCGCCGGGCTCGAGGGCTGGATCGCGCGGCTCGATCTCGACCCGCCGGCCTGAGCCGCCGCGCCGGACGATGCCCTTGCGGGCGAGCGGTCGTGGCCGTAGCTTCGCCCGCGGGCCGGCGTAGCTCAACCGGCAGAGCACCCGCCTTGTAAGCGGGGGGTTGGGGGTTCGACTCCCTCCGCCGGCACCAGCACCTCTTCCCGCCGTGGGCCGGGTCGACGTCGCCGTGCCGGAGCGGCCGGCGGGCCTTCCGCAGCCGGAAACCTTCTGCGCCGCCCGCCCCGGCCGCGACGGGGCCGGCCCTAGAGCGGCAGGTTGTCGTGCTTCTTCCAGGGATTCTCGAGCTTCTTGGTCCGCAGCCAGCGCAGGCTCTGGACGATGCGCCGGCGCGTGCCGTGGGGCATGATGATGTCGTCGACGAAGCCGCGCCGCGCCGCCACGAAGGGATTGGCGAAGCGCTCGCGGTACTCGCGCTCGCGCTGCGCGATCTTCTCCGGATCGTCCTTCTCGTCCCGGAAGATGATCTCCACCGCCCCCTTGGGCCCCATCACCGCGATCTCGGCCGTGGGCCAGGCGTAGTTGACGTCACCCCGCAGGTGCTTGGAGCTCATGACGTCGTACGCGCCGCCGTAGGCCTTGCGGGTGATGACCGTCACCTTGGGCACCGTCGCTTCGGCGTAGGCGAAGAGCAGCTTGGCGCCGTGCTTGATGATGCCGCCGTGCTCCTGGGCGGTGCCGGGGAGGAAGCCCGGCACGTCGACGAAGGTGACGATCGGGATGTTGAAGCAGTCGCAGAAGCGCACGAAGCGCGCGGCCTTGACGGACGCGGCGATGTCGAGGCAGCCGGCCAGCACCATCGGCTGGTTGGCGACGATGCCCACCGTGCGCCCCTCGATGCGGCCGAAGCCGATGATGATGTTCTTGGCGTAGTCCTTCTGCAGCTCGAAGAAGTCGCCCTCGTCGACGACCTTGAGGATCACCTCCATCATGTCGTAGGGCTTCGCCGGGTCGGAGGGCACCAGCGTATCCAGCGAGGGCTCCTCGCGCATCGGGTCGTCGAAGGTGGGCCGCACCGGCGGTTCGTCGCGGTTGTTGAGCGGCAGGAAGTCGAAGAAGCGCCGCACCTCGTGCAGCGCCTGCACGTCGTTGTCGAAGGCCAGATCCGCCACGCCGGACTTGCGGGTGTGCACCGAGGCACCGCCGAGATCCTCGGCGGTGACCACCTCGTTGGTCACCGTCTTCACCACGTCGGGACCGGTGACGAACATGTAGGAGGTGTCGCGCACCATGAAGATGAAGTCGGTCATGGCCGGGCTGTAGACGGCGCCGCCGGCGCACGGTCCCATGATCACGCTGATCTGCGGGATCACGCCCGAGGCCAGCACGTTGCGCTGGAACACCTCGGCGTAGCCGGCGAGGCTCGCCACGCCCTCCTGGATGCGGGCCCCGCCCGAGTCGTTGAGGCCGATCACCGGCGCCCCGACCCGCACCGCGCGGTCCATGATCTTGCAGATCTTCTCGGCGTGGGCCTCGGAGAGCGAGCCGCCGAAGACGGTGAAGTCCTGGCTGAAGACGAAGACGAGGCGGCCGTTGATGGTCCCCTGCCCCGTCACCACGCCGTCGCCGGGGATCCGCTGCTCCGCCATGCCGAACTCGGTGCAGCGGTGCTCGACGAACATGTCCACCTCCTCGAAGGAGCCGGGATCGAGGAGGAGTTCGATGCGTTCGCGCGCGGTGAGCTTGCCGCGGGCGTGCTGCGCCGCGATACGGCGCTCGCCGCCGCCCATGCGCGCCGCCTGCCGCCGGCGCTCCAGCTCCTCGAGGATGTGCTGCACCGATGGACCCTCCCGGCTGCCGCCGCCATCCGCCCCCGGCGCCTAGCACGCGTTTCGCGGATGCGAAAGCCGGAAGGGCCGGACCGTCAGCGGGGCACTCCGAAGAGCGCGAAGGCGAGCCGGATCCACAGCGGCAGGGGGGCCAGCACCCGGATCGGAAGCGGCGGCAGGGCGAGCAGGCTGCGCACGGCGGTCTCTCCCGCTGGCGGGTTCAGAAGGTTCAGAAGATGCGCGGCACATCCAGCCCCATGCGCGGGCCGGCGAGCTGCAGCAGGGTCAGGACGAACGGCAGCGGCGTGCCGCCGACCAGCGCGGGGCGGACGTGGGCCGTAGCGGGCGTTCGCGGCGAGCCGGCCGCCCGACCACGGGGCGGCGGCTGCACCGCCCGGCCGGTCGCCACCAGCACGAGATCGGCGCCGATCTCCGGTTCGCACTCCGGATCGGGAACGAAGGTCCTCATCGCGTCGGGCCCGGCCCCGAGCCGGGTTCGACGCGCCCGCACCACGAGCCCGCCGCCCGCCTCGACGGCGACGGGCAGCCCGCTCGGCAGCTCCAGCGGCACGCCGGCGGATGCGGACGCGACTTCGATGGACTCGGGCTGGACGCGGAAGCGCACGTGACCGCCCTCGCGCCCGGCGTTGCGCAGCTTACGCGCCGACCCCGGGCGGACGGCCAGATCACGCCGTTACAGGCAGGTGACGGACGCCGCGCCCTGGCACAGGGCGGTGCGCACGCAGTGCATGGCAATGTCGCCGCCGATCACCACATGGCGGCCGCGGACGTTCCATTCCGCTCGCGCCGGCTCGCCCCAGAGCGGCCGGCAGATGTCCACCAGCCAGGCGAGGGCCGGCACCACGGCGTCGAACTCACGGCGCAGCGCTTCGCGGGGGAGGTCGCGGCCGACGGTCCTGCGGACAGATGCGGACGCAGCTCTGCGGCTTGTCGCTGGAGGAACGGGCCACCTCGAAGGCCGCGCGGAAGCGGCGCCGGGCGGTGAGCGCCAGCCGGTCGGGGATGTCGTGTGGAGCGGGCAGGAGATCTGGCAGTACGGCACGCCGCACCGCCCGCAGCGGGAGGCCTGCCAGGCCGCCTGCTCCACGGCGAAGGGCGGATGGATCTCCCGGTGGTCGCGCAGGCGCTCCGGCACCGGGCGCTCGGGCAGCATCATGCGCAGCTCGGGATCGCGCGTGGACCCGTGGGACACGGGCATCGCCCGCGCCGGGCAGAAGAAGCTTTATATGAAATCCACCTTCTTGCCCAGCTTCGGAGCCGGCGGTGCGTCGCCGTGCCGCGACGGGATCAGACGGCGGCGGAAAGTCCCAGACGCTCGCGCAGGCCGACGGCGGACTCCAGCAGATCCGCGAGGGTGTAGCGGTCCAGCGCGTCGTAGAAGGCCTGCTGCGCCTCGGCGAGGACGTCCTGCAGCCGGCAGACGCCGACGATGGGACAGTGGCAGGCGTGCGGATCGAAGCACTCGACCAGCGGCCGGGCACCTTCGAGGAGCGCCACCAGCCGGCCGAGGCGGATCTCCGCCGGCGGCCGGCCGAGCCTAATGCCCCCGCCCTTGCCGCGACGGGTGTCGAGCAGGCCGAGGCGGCCCAGGTCGTGGACGATCTTGACCACGTGGTTGCGGGAGATGCCGTAGGCCTCGGCGATCTCGGAGATGGTGGCGAGCCCGTCGCGCCGCAGGCCGCAGTACATCAGCGTCCGCAGGGCGTAGTCGGTGTAGCTGGTGAGCCGCACGGTCCACCTTCCGCCGTCCCGGGGGCAGGATGTCGCGCGGGGACCGCGCGGCAAGGGCGGGGGTTGCCGGCGCGACCATCGGGCGCCATAAGCTGCATACGTTTTGCCACTTCCAGCGCGAGGGGAGAGGGCGATGACCTACGTGGTCACCGAGGCGTGCATCAGGTGCAAGTACACGGACTGCGTGGAAGTGTGTCCGGTGGACTGCTTCTACGAGGGCAAGGTGATGCTGGTGATCAACCCCGACGAGTGCATCGACTGCGGGGTGTGCGAGCCGGAGTGCCCGGCGGAGGCGATCCTGCCGGACACCGAGCCCGAGGCGGAGAAGTGGCTGGAGCTCAACCGCAAGTACAGCCGGATCTGGCCCAACATCACCCGCAAGAAGGCGCCGCCGCCGGACGCGGACGAGTGGAAGGGCGTGCCGGACAAGTTCGAGCGCTTCTTCACCGACGAGCCGGGCGAGGGCGACTGAGGGGCACCCTCGCCGGTCGCGGGCTCGGGGAGGCGGCGGCCGGCGGGCCGCCGCCGTTTCCGCATCAGGGCTCGATGCCGCGAAGCCGCAGACTGCGGCGGCGCAGGAGTTCCGCCACCACCAGCAGCATCACCGCCAGCGCCACGAGGATGGTGGCCACCGCGAGGATGACGGGACTGATGTTCTCGCGGATGCCGTCGAACATCTGGCGCGGCAGGGTGCGCTGGCCGGGACCGGTGAGGAACAGCGCCACCACCAGCTCGTCGAAGCTGGTGACGAAGGCGAAGAGCGCGCCCGCCACCACGCCCGGTGCCACCAGCGGCAGCACCACCCGCCGCAGCACCGTCCAGGGCGGTGCGCCCAGCGACTGGGCGGTGCGGATCAGATTGCGGTCGAAGCCGGCGAGCGTCGCCGAGACGGTGACCAGCGGGAAGGGCGCCCCGAGGGCGGCGTGGGCCAGCGCCAGGCCTTCGAGCGAATTCACCAGCCCCAGCCCGAGATAGAA
>BEIP01000033.1 GCA_002898955.1 bacterium HR39
ATCGTCGCAGCCATTCATCCTGACCGGGAGGGCGGACGGAACAGAGCCGGAATCGAGGAAGCGCAGGGTGCGTCCCGCCGACGCCGCGTCCTCACCCCCGGCACGGCCGCCCGGCACGTCGAGCCATTTCTCCGCACCGCACCGGCCGAGCAGCGCACCCGCACAGCGGGTGGTCTCCGGCCGTCGCCGCGCGCTCCCCGTTTGCACCCGCGACCCGGTCGTGGTAAGCGATTTCGATGGGTCATGTGCGACCTGCGGGCGGTCCGAACCCAGCGGTCGCAAGGAGGGTGAGGAACGATGCCCCACCAGGAGAAGCCCGATTTCGCGAGCCTGATCGAGCAGGATCGCGCCGCCCGACGCCGGGAAGAGTGGCGCGGCACCCTGCTCGACTACCTCGAGATCGTGAAGGAGAATCCCAAGGTCGCCGCGCTGTCGCACCAGCGCATCTACGACATGATCGTGCGCCACGGCACCACCGAGGTCGACGCGGAGTCGGATCCGCGGATCAAGCGGATCTTCGGTGACCGGCCGGTGCGCATCTACAATTTCTTCAAGGACGAGTTCTTCGGGATGGAGCGGACGCTCGAGAAGATCGTGCGCTACTTCCACGCCGCGGCCATGGGCGGCGAGGAGAGCCGCCAGGTCCTCTACCTCATGGGCCCCGTCGGCTCGGGCAAGAGCTCGCTCGTGGAGAAGCTCAAGCGCGGCCTCGAGGAGCTCGAGCCCTTCTACGCCATCGACGGCTGCCCCATGCACGAAGAGCCGCTGCACCTGATCCCCCGCCATCTGCGGTCGGCCTTCGAGGAGATGCTGGGTGTGCGCATCGAGGGCGACCTGTGCCCGGTGTGCCGCTTCCGCCTCCAGGAGGAGTTCCGCGGCGAATACGAGAAGGTGCCGGTGCGCACGGTGCGCTTCTCGGCGCGGGCGCGGCGCGGCATCGGCGTGGTGCCGCCGGTCGATCCCAACAACCAGGACACCTCGGTGCTGATCGGCTCGGTCGACATCTCCAAGCTCGACCGCTACTCCGAGGACGATCCGCGCGTGCTCGAGCTCAACGGCGCCTTCAACGCCGGCAACCGCGGGCTGGTGGAGTTCATCGAGGTCTTCAAGAACGAGACCGAGTACCTCCACACCATGATCACGGCGACCCAGGAGAAGTTCATCCCGGCGCCGGGTCGCCACGGCACCGTCTACGTCGACTGCTGCATCGTCGCCCACTCCAACGAGGCGGAGTGGCAGAAGTTCAAGGCGGACCACACCAACGAGGCGATCCTCGACCGCATCGTGGTGGTCAAGGTCCCCTACAACCTGCGGCTGTCGGAAGAGGTCAAGATCTACGAGAAGTTCCTGAAGAAGGCGCGCTTCCACGCGCGCATCGCGCCGCACACCCTCGAGCTGGCCTCCATGTTCGCCATCCTCACCCGGCTCGAGCCGACGCCCAAGTGCGATCTCGTGACCAAGCTCAAGCTCTACAACGGCGAGGAGGTGCTGGAGAAGGGGCGGCCCAAGCGCCTCACCGCCCAGGAGCTGATGGACGACGCCCGGCGCGAGGGGATGTTCGGCATCTCCACCCGCTTCATCATGAAGGCGCTGGATACGGCGCTCACCCAGCACGACGGGATCATCCATCCCATCAACGTGCGCGAGGCGCTGATCCAGATGGTCAAGGAGGCGGACCTGCCGGAGGAGACGAAGCGCCAGTACCTCGAGTTCCTGCAGGACACCCTGCACAAGGCCTATCTCGAGATGCTGGAGCGCGACATCACCAAGGCCTTCGTCTACTCCTTCCGCGAGCAGGCCGAGACGCTGTTCCAGAACTACCTCGACCACGCCGAGGCCTACGTGACGCGCACCAAGGTGCGGGACCGCACCACCAACGAGGAGATGCAGCCCGACGAGCAGTTCCTGAAGTCCATCGAGGAGCAGATCGCCATCATCGGCCCCGCCGCCGACGGCTTCCGCCAGGAGGTCATCGCCTATCTGTGGGCGGCCTCGCGGCGCGGCGAGAGGATCAGCTACGAATCCTACGAGCCGCTCAAGGAGGCCATCGAGCGCAAGCTCATGAGCTCGGTGCGGGACATCAGCCGCATCGTCACCAAGGCGCGCACCCGCGATCCGGAGCAGAAGGAGAAGTACGACGCGATGGTGCGCAACCTCATCGAGCAGGGCTATCCGGAGGAATGCATCGACACGATCCTGAAGTACGCGGCCAACCATCTGTGGCGGGACTGAGGGACATGGCCGTGCCCACGGGAGGACCCGCGCCGTGACCGTGTTCCGGCCCTTCTCCGAGAGCGATTCGCTGCGCTCGGACCGCAGCGCCGGCGACCGCAAGCGGCACCGGGAGAAGCTGCGCCGGGCGATCCGCGACAACATCGCGGACATCATCGCCGAGGAGAGCATCATCGGCCGCGACCGCGACCGGGTGATCCGGGTGCCCATCCGCGGCGTGCGCGAATACCGCTTCGTATACGGCGACAACGAGGGCGGGGTCGGCCAGGGCAACGGCGACACCCGCCCGGGCCAGGTGGTGGGCCGCGCCGGCCAGCAGGGGCGGGGCGGCCCCGGCCCGGCCGGCAACCAGCCGGGTTCGGACGTCTACGAGACGGAGATCACCCTCGAGGAGCTCGTGGACATCATGTTCGAGGACCTCGAGCTCCCCGATCTGGAGCGCAAGATCCTGCGCAACGTGGTCTCCGAGCGGGTGGCACGCCGCAAGGGCTTCCGCCGCCAGGGCATCCGCGTCCACCTCGACCGGCGGCGCACCGCGCTGCAGCGCATCAAGCGCAGGGTGGCGACCGGCCGGTCCGGTCCGCCGGCCGCGGCGGCTCCCGAGGGCGAGGAGCCGCGCTTCCCCTTCCACCGCGACGATCTGGTCTACAAGCGCCTGCGCCCGGAGGAGCGGGAGGAGAGCAACGCGGTGGTCATCTGCATCATGGACACCTCCGGCTCGATGGACCGGCTCAAGAAGTACCTCGCGCGGAGCTTCTTCTTCCTGCTCTACCAATTCGTGTGCACCAAGTACCGCAACGTGGACATCGTCTTCATCGCCCACCACACCGAGGCCAAGGAGGTCACCGAGGAGGAGTTCTTCCACCGCGGCGAATCCGGCGGCACCATGATCTCCTCGGGCTACCGCAAGGCCCTGGAGATCATCCGTGACCGCTACCATCCGGCCCACTGGAACATCTACGCCTTTCACTGCTCCGACGGCGACAACTTCGAGTCGGACAACGAGGCGGCGATGGCGGCGGCGCGCGAGCTGTGCGAGGTGTGCAACCTGTTCGGCTACGGCGAGATCAAGCCGATGGGCTCGCACCACTACGAGAGCTCCATGCTGGAGCGCTTCCGCCAGCTCGACGCCGACAACTTCCAGGCGGTGCTGATCGAACGTCGGGAGGACGTGTGGCCGGCCTTCCGGGCGCTGATGTCCCGGGAACGCCGGCCGGAGGAGGCGGCATGAACGCGACGCTGGAGGCGGTGCGCGGCCGCGACTGGACGCTGCTCGACCTCGAGGCGTGGGACGAACGCATCCGCGAGAAGGTGGCGGAGTTCGGGCTCGACTGCTACGAGCAGGAGTTCGAGATCTGCGATCACCACGCCATGCTGGGCTACATGGCCTATCACGGCATGCCGGCCCACTATCCTCACTGGAGCTACGGCAAGGCCTTCGAGCAGATCAAGACCATGTACGACTACGGCGTGCAGGGCCTGCCGTACGAGCTGGTGATCAATTCCGATCCCTGCCTCGCCTACCTGATGCGGGACAACACGTTGTGCCTGCAGATCCTTACGATGGCGCACGTGTACGGGCACAATGACTTCTTCAAGAACAACTTCAACTTCCGCATCGCGACGGACGCGAAGGAGACCATCGCCCGCTTCAAGGCGCGCGCGGACCGGGTCCGCGCCTACATCGAGGATCCGTCCCTCGGCCCCGAGGCGGTGGAGCGCTTCCTCGACGCCGCCCACGCGCTCGCCTTCAACCGCTCGCGCAATCTCGCGATCCGCCGCGAGAGCGCGGAGGAGAAGCGCCGGCGCATCCTCGAATCCCTGCGCCGGCCGCCCGATCCCTTCGCGCACCTGCACCGGCGCGAGGAGGAGCCGGAGCCCGATCTCCACCGGATCCCGCTGGAGCCGGAGGAGGACATCCTGCTGTTCATCCGCGACCACAACCCGCGGCTCGCCGAGTGGCAGAAGGACCTGCTCACCATCGTCGACGAGGAGGCCTGCTACTTCCTCCCCCAGATCGAGACCAAGATCATGAACGAGGGGTGGGCCAGCTTCTGGCACCACCGCATCATGAACAGCCTCGACCTGCCGCAGGGCATCCGCCTCGAGTTCATCGTCCGCCACAACCAGGTGGTCTGTCCGCATCCCGGCAGCCTCAATCCCTACCACATCGGCTTCGTGGTGTGGCGCGACATCGAGGAGCGCTACGGCACCGACAAGCTGTTCGAGGTGCGGGAGGTGGACCGCGACGTCTCCTTCCTGCGCCGCTTCCTGACGCCCGAGCTCATGCGCGAGCTCGACCTGTTCACCTACCGCCCGCGCGGCGAGCATCTGGTGGTGGACAAAGTGGCGGACGAGGAGAACTGGGAGGAGGTGAAGCGGGAGCTGCTGCGCCGGATCGGCACCGGCAACATCCCGGTGATCCGCATCCACGATGCCGACTACCGCGGACGGCGCGCCCTCTACCTCGTGCACGAGCACGACGGCCGCGACCTCGACATGACCCACGCCGAGAAGACGCTCGGCTACGTGCGCGAGCTGTGGGGCCACGACGTCCACCTGGAGACGCGGCTGCGCGGCAAGCGGGCGCTGCTGTCGGTCACGGAATCCGGCTTCGACGCCAAGCTGCTCAACCGCTGAGACGGGGACTCGACCCGCACCCGCCGGCGCGGCATACCGGCGGCTGCCCGACGTGGAGGAGACGACGATGACCGCTCTCTCGCGCCGCCTGCTGGCGGCCTTCCTGTGCGCGTGCGTGCTGGGCGCGACGGCGGCGGCACGGGCTGCCGGCGAGGCCGCGCGCATCGTCGACCGCGCCCGCATCGTCCTCGAAGAGATGCTGGAGGATCCGGACTTCGCCCACGTGAAGGAGTATCTCAAGAACGCCCACGGCGTGGTGATCGTGCCGCGGCTTCTGCGCGGCGGCTTCGTGCTGGGCGGTCAGTTCGGCCGCGGCGTGCTGCTGGTGCGCGATCCGCAGACGGGAGCGTGGAGCGATCCGATCTTCGTCACCGTGGCCGGGGGCAGCCTCGGCCTGCAGGTGGGCGGGCAGGCCATGGACGTGGTGATGACGGTGATGAACCGGCCGACGGTGAAGAAGATGGTGGAGAGCGAGTTCAAGCTCGGCGTGGACGCGAGCGCCGCTCGCGGGCCGGTGGGCGCGGGGATCGGAGCCGGCACCACCATCAACTTCGGCGAGGACATCTACGTCTTCGCCAAGAACATCGGCCTTTATGCCGGCATGAGCCTCGAGGGCACGGCGATCGTGGCGGACGCGGACCGCATCGAGGAATACTACGGCCGGCGCGTGCACCCGAACGCCATCCTGCGCGGCGAGGTGCACAATCCCCACGCCGGACCGCTGAAGGCGCTGCTCGCGCGCTACTGAGCGCCGTCCCCACCGCGCATCTTCCTCAGGAAGGCCCGCAGCTTCGCCGTGGCCTCGGTGGGTGGCTCGTCCTTCTCCTCCTTCGCCACCTCCCGTGGTTGCGAGCGCAGCGTCTCGACGTAGGCGGCGATGTCCTCGAGGTCGTCGACGGTCACCTCGAAGCGCAGGGCGATGTGGGGCAGGCGGCTGGTCACGCTCAGGATGCGCTCGCGGTAGAAGTCCATGCGCCGCGCCATCCACATGAAGGAGGGCGTGGAGCCGATGCTGTTCCACGGCGCTTGGGGATCCCACGCGTGGCAGCGCCCGCACAGGCGTTCGGCGAGCTCGCGGCCGCGCACCGGATCGCCGGCGGTCTCGCCGGCCGTCGCCGCGAGCACGAGAGCGGCTGCGAGAAGAGCGGTCCGTCCCACCTTCCGGCCTCCCCCTCGATGGCCTGTACGCATCCATAGCGCGGCGCGGGCGGGCACGCCAAACCCCTCAGCCGTCGGGCGGGCTGCTGCGCGCCTCTCCGATCAGCGCGTCGACGTCGTCGCCGGTGAGGGACCGGAGGAAGGCGACGAGATCGGCGATCTCCCGTTCCGACAGTCCCAGCGGGCGCAGGAGCGGGTCCTTCGCCGGATCGTCCCCGCCGCCGCGATCGTAGAAGCGCACCACCTCCTCGAGGGTCGAGAGCGAGCCGTCGTGCATGTAGGGGGCGGTGAGCGCCACGTTGCGCAGCGACGGCGTGGCGAAGCGGCGCAGATCGGCGGGATCGCGGGTGACCTCGTGGCGGCCGAGGTCGGGCTCGGCGGGCTCGCCGACACTCTCCACCACCTTCCGCTCCATTTCGGTGAACACGCCCGGCGCGAGCTGCACCCGCACCTTCTCGGGCGGCGCCTCGCGGTAGCCGGCCCCGGTGTTGTGGAAGCCGCCGTCGGAGAACAGCGCCCATTTTGGTCCGACGAGGTGGCAGCGCGCGCAGCCTGCCCGGCCGGTGAACAGCGCGAAGCCGCGCTTCGCCGCCTCGTCCAGCGCGTCCTCCTCGCCGCCGTAGTACCAGCGATCGAAGGGGGAGCCCGCCGAGAGCAGCGTGCGCTCGTAGGCGGCGAGCGCCGCACCGATGCGATCCAGCGTCGCCGGTCCGCCGAAGATCCTCTCGAACGCTCCGGCGTATTCGGGAAGCGACCGCACCCGTTCCACCACCGCGCCGGCCGAGGGCAGGGCGAACTCGCGCGGCTCCAGGAAGACGTTCACCGGCTGGGTTTCGAGGAAGGGCTCGCGGCCGTCGTGGAACAGGCTCTTCCGGTAGGCCACGTTGAAGAGGGAGGGGGCGTTGCGCCGCAGGCTCGCTCCGCCGGTGCCCACCGGGGTGCGCAGCTCGTTGCTGGTGAAGCCCTGTTCGGGGATGTGGCACATGCCGCAGGACATGGTGCCGGCGCGCGAGAGTCGCCGATCGAAGAAGAGCCGCCGGCCGAGGGCGATCAGCTCCGCCGACGGGGCCTCGGAGGGATCCGCGTAGAGCGGCGGCAACCCCAGCGGCGGATCCACGAGCCGTGCCCGTGCCCGCTCGGCCCAAGCGGGTGCGCACTCCGCGACGGCGCGCGGCGGCAGGACGGCCGCGGCCAAGACGGCGAGCAGTACGGCGAGCCGCCCGCTCCGGCGCCTAGCCGCGTCCCTCCTCCAGCAGCAGCGTGCGGACATCGTTGACCAGCACCCGCGGATCCAGGAAACCCAGCCCGTAGATCTCGCGGATCCAGCCCTGCCTGTCCACCAGGAACACGCGCAGCAGGTGGTAGATCTGGCCGGGCGTGCGCAGCACCGGCTGGCCGAAGGCTTCGAGGAGCGGCGCGAGGGCTTCCTCGCTCTCCGCGGTGAGCCAGCGCCACGGCGCCCCGCCCCGATCCACGCTCTCCTCCATCGCCCGCAGCAGTTCAGGCTTGTCGTAGGCGGGATCCAGGCTGATCGTGACGATCGCGAGGTTGCGGGCGAGCTCGGGATCGCGCCGCGTCGCCTCGTGCACGGCGAACAGCCGGTCCAGCAGGAGCGGGCAGCCCTGCGGATCGCTGCAGCGGGTATAGGCGAAGGAGACGAAGGCGATGCGCCCGCGCACCACCTCGCACAGGCGCACGCGCCGGCCAAGGGTGTCGAGCAGCACGCCGTCGGGCATGCGCCGGATGCGGTGCAGGACGTAGGTGCCCGGCCGCGGCGGCTCGTAGTGGAAGAAACCGTCCGCCGGCTCGGGCACGACGTCCGCGGCCGCGGGTGGCGGTCCCGCGGCCGCGACGGGGAGCAGCGCGCGCCGGCGCACCGTCCTCAGCTCTGGTAGATGACGCCCGAGCCGAAGCGCATGATGTGCGGCCGGCCGAGCTTCTCGGCGAAGAAGTCGATCTCGAAGCGCGGATGCAGCTCACGGCCGTCCCAGGTGAAGGCGCGAAGGAACTGCTCGTTGTCTTCGCCCTTCTTGTCCCAGCGGGAGAGGAGCGACGAGGTGAAGTAGACGCGCTTCCCGTCCCAGCTCTGGGAGACCATGTTGACCTGACGGCCGATCACCCGCTCGTAGATCTGCTTCGGATGGAACGGGTCCGACACGTCGAACACCCGGCAGGTGCCGTCCATGAAGCAGTCCACGAACAGCGTGCTGTTATCGGCGCTGAGGGAGATGTCGACCGGCAGCGGCACCTTCGAGGGGTCGCCGATGTCGGCCACCGCCTTCGCGTGCCATGCGCCGGCGTCGTCCCGCCACACCAGCCAGAGCTTCGAGGTGAGGGCGGTGCTGGTGAAGGCGTAGATGTTGTCCTCGCCCCACGCCCAGCGGATCTCGAGCGGCGCACCGGGCACGTAAAAGCTCCAGGCGGTAGCGGCCCCCTGCGTCGGCCACCGCCTCCAGGCTCCCCACCCGAACCTTCGCCCCGGGCAGGGGAGGTTCGTCGGGACCCTTTA
>BEIP01000034.1 GCA_002898955.1 bacterium HR39
TGGCACGGGCGATCGGCGCCGTCGCCTCGGAATCCCGCCGCCGGAACCGCGAGCCGGGGCGACCGACAGCCTGCATCGCCGCGAGGCCGGGCAGAGGGAACCGCGGCGCGCCACCGGCTGGAGGGACGGCACGTGGGGGATTTGCGGCCCGAACGGCGCTCGGCTCGCGGATCTCGGCGCACGCTTGCCGAACGGAGTGACCGGCGGCACACATCACCGCGCGAGCGGCGTCCGGACCTGTGTACCCGGCAACCGCGTGACGGCAGGCCGCGGACATCCGAGCCCGAGGATCGTCCGCGAGCCCGAGGATCGTCCGCAAGCCCGTGGACAGCCAACGCGCGTGGGCCGGCGGCACCGCCCGAAGAGCAAGGACAGCGAACGCACATGGGCCGGAGAGACCGTCCGACGAACGAAGACGGCGAACGGGTCCGGTTATCGCCGACGCATTTCGTCGCGCATTCGCCGCGAAACCGGGCCGGTCCCCCTTCCGTGTTAACGAGGTTTGAACGACTCCGCCGTATCCTCCGCGGATGGTCAGGAAGGAGCCGCGCACCCCGGGCCCCCGCGCCCCTTCTCCACCGTCCGGACGATAGCACCGGGATGTCAACGGGAGGTGAACGCCGGGGCCGATCACGCCGCGGACGTCCGGACCGGACGACCGTCCGGCAGGACGGTGGTCCCGCGAAGACGCCTGGGCGTCCCCCGGGCACTTTTGCGCGCATTCGCCGCGAAACCGGTCCAGTTCCCGCTCCGTGTTCACGATCTGCTAACGACTGCATCGTACCATCCGCGGATGGTGGGAGAGGGGTCGCGCGCTCCGGGGTCGCGTGCGCCTTCCCCACCGTCCGGACGGTAGCGCCGGAATGTCAACGCGACGTGAACGCCGGGACCGATCGCGGGGCGTCGTTGGGTTGTGGCTCCGTCGCGGAGTGTCGTGTCGCGCTTTTGTCGAAACTTCACGCCGATGCGACCCGTTCGCGGGCGGCCGTTCACGCAGTCCGTCGGCATCCGACTGCACGAGAGGTCCCGCCGCGGCACGATCTCGGCGTGCCGCAGGCATTGCGCAGGAAAGTGCGCACGGCGGAAATCCGCGGCGGGCTCCCGATGATCCGGAATGTCCCGACCGCTTGGAGGCATGCACCGGTGGCGGCGTCCGGATGCGCGCTGCCCTGCACGCTGCGCCGGAGCCACGCCGTGGCAGCGCCGCGGACCTTCCATCCGCCCGAGGCGCGACCACTGCGTGCAGCGCCGCTCCGCCGGAGCCTCGCCGTCCGCATCCGTCGCGCCAAGCCGGTGGACGGCTCGCCTCATCCTACCCCGAACAGGGCCGCGATCAGGCGTTCGGTGAGGATGCCGAGCAGCACGTCCACCACCAGAAAGCCGAAGGCGGTGCCGCCGAGGCCGCCCAGTGCCCGCCGCATCACCGTCCAGCGGTAGAACAGCACGGTGGTGAGTGCCACCACCAGCAAAAACGGCGCCAGGCTCGCGGGCAGCAGCAGCACCAGCATCACCGTCGCCGCCATCACCGCGAGCTGCGGGACGGTGGCCCAGTTGACCATCACCACGAGCGGCACGTAGCGCTGCCCGAGACCGACGAGGCGTACCAGCAGCGCCGCCGCGAGCGCGAAGACCGGCCAGTCGAGGGCGTAGGAGACGAGCCGCGCGGCGAGGGCGGCGAGCGGCGCTTCCGGTCCGATCACGAACAGCTCGTGCAGCACCAGCACGAGGAAGAAGGGCAGTCCGACCAGAGCGGCGAAGAAGCTCTTCCAGAAACCCTCGACGGAGAAGTCGAAGCAGTCCTCGGCGCGCGGATCCTGCCGCGCGATCAGGAGCGTTCCGGTGAGCGCGCGCATCACCTCTTCGCGGGTGGGCACCTCACGCTCCTCCGAACACGCGGTTCAGGATGTCCGCATAGACCTCGCACAGCGCGCGGATGTCCGCCACCGCCACCCGCTCGTCCACCTGGTGGATGGTCTCGCCCACCAGCCCGAACTCGACCACCGGACAGAGCGGCGCGAGGAAACGCGCATCCGACGTGCCGCCCGAGGTGGAAAGCCGCGGCTCGATGCCGGTGCGGGCCCGCACCGCCGCGCGCACCAGATCGACGAAGGGGCCGGGCGGGGTGAGGAAGGGCCGGGCCGAGACGGAGACCTCGAGCGTCCAGTCGCCGCCCACCGGCGCGATGCGGCTGCGCAGCAGCTCCTCGAGGCTGTCCGGCGTGTGCCGGTCGTTGAAGCGCACGTTGAACACGGCGGTGGCCCGGTCCGGCACCACGTTGGTGGTGGGATTGCCCACGTCCACCGTGGTGATCTGGAGGGTGGAGGGCGCGAAGTGCTCCGAGCCGGAGTCGAGCGGCTCGTCGATCAGCCGCTGCAGCATGCGGACGATGCGGTGCGCCGCATTGTCGGCACGCTCGGGATAGGCCACGTGGCCCATGCGCCCGCGCACCGCGAGCCGGCCGGTGAGCGAGCCGCGCCGGCCGATCTTGAGGACGTCCCCGAGCCGCTCCTCGCAGGTGGGCTCGCCGACGAGCGCCATGTCGATGCGCTCGCCGCGAAGGCGCAGATGCTCCACCAGCGCCCGGGTGCCGTTCTCAGCCGGCCCCTCCTCGTCGGCGGTGAGCAACAGCAGGAGCGTGCCGGAGCGCGGCCCGCCGGCATCGGCGAACCGCAGCGCGGCGGCGGTGAAGGCCGCGACCGCTCCCTTCATGTCGCACGCACCCCGCCCCCACAGCAGGCCGTCCTCGATCACGCCGGCGAAGGGGGGATGGCGCCAGGCGGATTCGTCGCCGGGCGGCACCACGTCCACGTGGCCCGAGAAGGCCAAGACGGGATCGCCGCTGCCGATGCGGGCGTAGAGGTTGTCGACCGGCACGGGATGGGGCGTGTGGAAGCGGTGGCGCTCCACGTGGAAGCCGGCCGGCTCGAGGAGCTCCGCAAGGAGGTCGAAGCAGCCGGCGTCCGCGGGCGTGATGCTCGGCCGGCGGATCAGCTCGGCCGCCAGTTCGACGGGATCGCGTCCGTCCACCCTCAGTCCCTGAGCAGCTCGTTGATGGCCGTCTTCTCGCGGGTGCGCGCGTCCACCCGCTTGACGATCACCGCGCAGTAGAGGCCGGGGCCGGGCGTGCCGTCGCGAAGCGGCCGGCCCGGCAGAGTCCCGGGCACCACCACCGCATAGGGCGGCACACGGCCGCGGAAGACCTCGCCGCTCTCGCGATCGACGATCTTCGTCGACGCCCCGATGTAGACGCCCATGGAGATCACGGCCCCCTCGCCGACGATGACGCCCTCGGCGATCTCGCTGCGCGCGCCGATGAAGACGTTGTCCTCGACGATCACGGGATTGGCCTGCAGCGGCTCCAGCACGCCGCCGATGCCCACGCCGCCCGAGATGTGGCAGTTCCTACCGATCTGGGCGCAGGATCCGGCGGTCGCCCAGGTGTCGATCATGGTGCCGGAGTCGACGTAGGCGCCGACGTTGACGAAGCAGGGCATGAGGACGACGCCGGGGGCGATGTAGGCGGAGCGGCGCACGAAGCTGCCGGGCACGGTGCGAAAGCCGGCCTCGCGAAAGCGCGCCGCATCCCAGCCGGCGAACTTCGGCGGCACCTTGTCCCACCAGCTGCCGCCGCCCGGTCCGCCGGGGATCGGGGTCATGTCGTACAGGCGGAAGGATAGCAGCACCGCCATCTTGAGCCACTGGTGGACGCGCCATTCGCCGTCCACCTTCTCCGCCACCCGCAGCCGACCCGAGTCCAGCGCATCCAGGGCGAATTCGACGGCATCGCGCACGGGGCCGCGCGTTTCGGCCCCGATGCTTGCGCGGTTCTCCCACGCCTCCTCGACGATGCGGCGCGCGCTCTCGACGTCCATCTCCGCCATCTCCCGGTGACCCGCGGCCGGAAGCGGGCGCAGCCGAGATGGCCGGGCGGCGGGGGCCTGTCAATGCGACGGGGCGATGGCCGAGGGCGCGGGGATCCGCGGGACGCACATGTCCGACGGACCGTGGCCGACGGGATGGCGATTGCGGAGGACCCGCCGCTGACCGGCGGGAAGAACTGCGGCCAGATGTCTCCTTTGCGACCGCATCGGCCGCAGAGGCCGGCGTGGGCGGATGCCGCCACGGAGACGGCGTGGCGGACGGGGTGCGGGCACGGGGTCGAGACATGTAGAGTTGTCCATACCTGGCCCCGCCCCGCGCGCGGTGCGGCGGGCCGACCAGGAGGGGCCCGGGGTCCGCCTGCGCCGGAGCCGTGCGGGACCTGTGCGGAACCGAGCGGCCCGGCCCGCCCGAAGTCTCGCCTGTCGGCGGTGGACCAGCGCACGTCCCGGGCTGTCCACGTCTCTCCGGCATGCGGCCGCCGTACGGTCCCCATCGAGGGGATCCTCTTTGCGCTCGGACTTCCTCTGCCGGAGCCAGATAAGGGGGTTGCCGATCGAGCGCCCGAGGCGCGCGTCCGGGCGGTGGGGCCCGGGTCGCGATGATTGGAGACTTGGAGACATCTACATATCTCCATGTCTCACGGTGACCGTCCCCGCCGTGGAGACCTCCAGCGGCGTCGGTGCCGCCGCGTGTGCCGGAACCGCGTTGCCCGGTCGGTGCGGAAGGACCCGGCCCTGTCGAAGGGCCCGGCCGCGGGAACAGACCCGGGCGCCAAGGAGGCCTCCCTCTTCCGCAAGAGCGCGAATTGGACCCGTCCGCAGGAATCCGGCCCGGTGACGCGGCAAGTTGGTACTGCGGGTCCCGGTCCGCGCGCCACCCCGCCCCTGCGGACCCCGGAGCGCCACCCGTCGGCCCTCCCGACCCGGACCGGCACGCGGCCACGCGACCATTGCGCCGCGACGCGCGGCGGCGGGCGACACCCCGAAAGCCGCCCGCCGTCCGCGCGCCGAAGGACCGGTTCAGCCGGAGGCCGGAACGGCCCGCTCCACCGGCCGCTTCGGGTCCGCCGCCCAGCCCACCATGGAGGCGTCGTACAGGCGCACGTCCTCCATGCCGAGGAGTTCGTGCATCACGAACCACAGGGTGGCGGCCCAGTGGCCGGTGTTGCAGTAGGTGATGATCGGCCCGGCGAAGCCGCGCACCGTCCCGGGCACCAGCGCCGCCAGCTCCCGCACCGGCTTCAGCCGCCCGCTGCCGGGGACGAAGAAGACGGACTCGGGAAGGTTCAGCGCACCCGGAATGTGGCCGGCCGCCTGCACGCCGGGCTTGACCGTGCGGCCGGCGTACTGGTCCTCGGGCCGTGCGTCCACCAGCAGCGCGGCGTCGTCGCGCAGCGCCCGTTCCACCTCCCTTGTGTCCACCACCCAGTCGAGGCGCGGCTTCGCCTCGAACAGGGCGGGTTCCGGCACGGAGGGGCCCGTCTCGACCGGCCTTGCGGGATCCGCCCGCCAGGTGAGGAAGCCGCCGTCCAGGATGGTCACGGCGTCGTGACCGAGCACCCGCAGCGTCCAGTAGACCCGCGCGGCGGTGCCGAAGCCGGTGGAGGTGCTGCCGTAGGGCACCACCACCACGGTGCGGGTCTCGTCGATGCCGAGATCGCCCAGCAGCACCTCGAGCCGGTCGACCGGCGGCAGGACGAAGGGCACGCCTTCCACCGTGGTGCGCCAGCCGTCCTTCAGATAGTCGGTATGGACCGAACCGGGGATGTGGGCCCGCTCGAAGGGCACCACGTCCTCCCCGTCGAGGGGCCCGCGCACGTCGAGGATCAGGAGGGCCGGATCACCCAGGCGGGCTTCCAGCCAAGCCACGTCGACTAGCGGCGGTAGCGTGCCGGCACGGGCCGGCGCCGCGGCAGCGGCGGCCAGCAGCACCGCGGCGGTGAGCAGGCGGCGGATCGCGGTCGCCATCGCACATCTCCGGGATGTCGTCGTCCGCGAACTCCATATGCTCGCGAGCAATCCGATTGCAACACAAATTTTTGGTGTTCAATCTCGCCGAAGGCGCTCCTCCGGACCAGATTCAGGGGCGGAGAGCGGGAGGCCGCGCCATGTCGCCGCACGCCGCCTTCGACCGTCTGTGGATCTGGCAGGAGCCGCGCATCGCCCGCGCGCTGGCCTGGTACCGCGCCGTGGCGACCGACCGGCTGCCGGCGAAGTTCGTGATCGCCGCGAGCGTCCCGGTGGACCTGGATCCCGCCGGCGCCGACGCCGAAGCGCTCCGTGCGGCGCTCCTCGCGGGCACGGCGGCGCTCGAGCGCCTGCGCGCCGAACTGCGCTCCGGCCGGCGCGACGACCTGCCGCCGCCCGCGCGGCCGTCGCTGCTGGACGTCGCGGCCGCACTCGCCGAGCGCCTCGCCTCGCCCTGCCTGCTGTGCCGCTGGCACTGCGGAGTCGAGCGCGCGCGGCCCGATGCGAAGCCCGGCGCCTGCCGGCTGCGCTGGCCGGCGCGGGTGTCGGTGGCCTTCCACCATCTCGGCGAGGAGCTGCCGATCCGCGGCGTGGCCGGCTCCGGCACCGTCTTCTTCGCCTCGTGCAACATGCGCTGCGCCTTCTGCCAGAACGGCGACATCTCCGCCGACTGCGAGGCCGGGCGCGAAGTCGGGGCGCGCGAACTCGCCACCCTCGCCTTCCGCCTGCGGCGCGAGGGCTGCCACAACGTCAACTGGGTGGGCGGCGAGCCGACCCTGCACCTGCACCACATCGCCGGCGCCCTGAGACTGCTGGGCCACGGCTTCGTGCCCGATGCGCGGGATCTCACGGGCGTGCGTGATCTTGACGGTGATCGCTGGTCGTATTGGGAAGTGCAGCCGGAGGTCGGATTCTGGCGCGGACGCTTCAACGTGCCGGTGCTGTGGAACAGCAACATGTATCTCGACCGGCGCGTGCTCGATCTGCTGCGCGTGCTCGTCGACATCTGGCTTCCCGACTTCAAGTTCGGTCCCGGCCGCTGCGCCGTGGAGCTGGCCCGCACTCCGCGCTACTGGGAGACGGTGACCGGGGCATTGGGCACGCTGGCCGAATGGGGTGAGGACGTGCTGGTGCGCCATCTGGTGATGCCCGAGCACGTGGAATGCTGCACCTTCCCGGTGCTGGACTGGCTCGCGGAGCACATGCCGGAGGTTCCGGTCAACGTGATGGACCAGTACCATCCGGACATGTTCGCGCTGCCCGGCAGCCCCCACTTCCTCGAGCGCCACCGGCCCATCGCCCGGCGGCCTTGGGAGAGCGAGATCGCGGCGGCCTTCGACCACGCCCGCGCCCGCGGCCTGTGCTGGGCCGAGGTGAGCCTCGAAAAGCGGCGGCTTTACGCCTGAGGCGGCCGGAGGCGCGATCGGAGGACCCGCGTCCCCGATGGCCCGCCCCGGACCATGCCGCCCGCGGGGCGTGCGGCGCCGGGATGGACCGCCGTCCGTGGCAGGGCCTTACGCCATCCCCCACCAGCGCAGCGCCGCGGCGAGGTGGGGTGCGGGGTGCTCCAGGGCGAAGCGGAAGGTGCGGCCGGTGCGCGGGTGCGGGAAGGCGATGGCCATGGCCTGCAGCATCAGCCCCTCGGGGGCGCCGTGCAGGCGTGCGTCCGTCCCACCGTATTTGACGTCGCCCATGATGGGAAAGCCGGCATACGCACAGTGGGCGCGGAGCTGGTGGGTGCGGCCGGTCTTCGGCTCCAGCTCCAGCCAGGCGGCCCGATCCGAGGCGCGCTCGATGACGCGAAAGCGGGTGATCGCGCGCCGCGCATCGGGAGCCTCCGGGCTCATCCGCTCCTCGCCGCGCGGGCCGGTCTTGCCGAGCGGCAGGTCGACGATCCCCTCGTTGCGCGGCTTGCCCAGCACGATGGCCCAGTAGGTCTTCTCCACCACGCCGGAGCGGAACGCCTCCATCAGCGCCTGGGCCGCGCGGCGGTTTCGCGCCAGCACCATGACACCAGCGGTATCCCGGTCCAGCCGGTGGACGAGCCGCGGTCGCTCGCCGCCCTCCGCGAGGGCATCGAGCAGCCCGTCCAGATGGCGGTGGGTCTTGGGCCCGCCCTGCACGGCCAGCCCGGCCGGCTTGTCGATCACGAGGATGTCCCCGTCGGCGAAGCGCACGAGGCTTCGCACGAAGTGCCGGTCGCGCTCCGGGAGCGGCCGCGGGCGCTCCGCGCCGGGTGTCTTCAGGAACGGCAGGGCCGGCGGCGGGATGCGCACCACCTGTCCCGCGGTGATGCGGGTTCCGGGCTCGACCCGGCGGCCGTCGAGGCGGAACTGGCCGGTGCGCAGGAGCTTCATCATCTGCCCGTAGGGCAGTCCGGGCAGGTGCTCGCGCACCCAGCGGTCGAACCGCCAGCCGGCTT
>BEIP01000035.1 GCA_002898955.1 bacterium HR39
GGCGCGGCGGACGTGACCCGTGAACTCTCGCGGCTGCTCGATGCGCAGGCCATCCTCTGCCACAGCTCGCGGCTGCTGATCGACCCGAACCGGCGCCCCCGGACGCTCACCTCCGTTCCGGCCGAGGTGGACGGGACGGTGATCCCGGGAAACCGTGACCTGCCGCCCGAAGAGGTGCGCCGGCGCATCCGCGCCTACTGGCTGCCCTATCACCGCACCATCGCCCGGGCCATCGCCGCCTTCCGCCGCCGCGGGCGGATCCCCGCCATCGTCGCGGTGCACAGCTTCACCCCGAAGCTGAACGGCGGCGAGCCGCGTCCGTGGCACGTGGGCGTGCTGTGGCGCGGTGACGACCGCCTTTCCCGGCCGGCGCTGGCGGCGCTCGAAGCCCGCGGTGATCTGGTGGTGGGGGACAACCGGCCCTACTCCGGGCTGTTCCATTTGGGCTACACGGTCGAATTCCACGCCCAGAGAGCGCGCCTGCCGCATGTCGTGTTCGAGCTGCGGCAGGACCTGATCGCCGACGCTGACGGGGCGCGGCGTTTCGCGCAGGTCCTGGCCGAGGTGCTGGAAGGGCCGCTCGCCGATCCGGACCTCTACACGCTGTTCGGGGGCGGGGACTGGATGCTGGCGCCGGTGGGCCTCCACGAAGAAACCGGAGAGGGAAGGAAAGCGCTTTCGTGGCACAGGATCCTTCAGCATCTAAACTGGGTGTAGAGGAAGAGTATCACCTCGTCGACATCGAGACGGGGAGCCGGCGGAACAGCCACCCGAGTTGATGCCACGGCTGCAGAAGGAGCCGGAGGGCCGTGTCACCCACGCGTTCCTGACCATCCGGGTCGAGGTCGACAGCAGGGTCTGCGGGTCCCCCGAGGAACTCGCCGACGAACGGCGCTTCCTGCGTGCGATCGTCGCCCGCCTGGCGGCGGCGTTCGGACTCGCTCCGGTGGCCGTGTCCACGCACCCGCTCGCGAGCCGGTGCCGGCGGGGCCCGGTCGACATGGAGCGCTACCGGATCCTTTCCCACGACTTCCAAGCCCTCGCGCGGCGCCTCGTGGTGTGCGGCATGCACGTCCACCGCCGCGTGGAGGATCCGGCCCTGCGCCTCGATCTCACCACCAGCTCGTCCACTTCCTGCCGCAGCTGCTGGCGCCCTCCACCAGCCCGCCCGTCTGGGAGGGGGCGCCGACCGGTCTCAAGGCGTTCCGGCCCGCCATCTTCGGCGATCTGCCCCGCCCGGGCATCCCCGAACGGCTCGAGAGCCACCGCGACCGGGATGGCCTGCTGGAGGTCCTCGCCCGCACGGGCCTGTGCGACGATCCCACCAAGATGTCGTGGGATATCCGGCCGTCGGCGCGTCAGCCCACGCTGGAGATGCGCGCGTGCGACGTCCGCACCCGGCTCGACGACGCGCTGACCATCTTCGCCCTCTACGCGGGCATCGTGCGGCTGCTGCTCGACCTTCGCCGCAACGACCAGAGCTGGCGGCTCCACCGCCGGCTGTTCATCGAGGAGAACGGGTGGCGGGCGCAGCGCTGGGGCGTGGAGGCCGAGCTCGCCGACTTCGGAGCGCTGCGGCTCAAGCCGATGGCCGTGCTGATCGAGGAGCTGCTGGAGTTGGTGGTGCCCCATCTCGAAGAGACGGAGCGCCCCCACGCCGAACGGGCCCGCGCGATCGTCGTCCGCGGCACCTCGGCCGACCGCCAGATCGCCATCTATCACATCGCCATCTGTCACGAGGCGCTGGACCGCAGAGCCGACGACCTCGAGGGCCGGCGCGGGATGGCTCGCTGGCTGATGCGCGAGGCCCCGAAGGGGTGGTCTGAGCCCTCACGCCGCCGCGCTGTTCGCCCTCGCCGCCTTGACCGGCGATCCGGAACTGCTCTATGGGGACGGCCGCATGCTCGACTGGTTCGAGAGACAGTCGGTCGCTGTTACCACCGCCTGATGCACCACTATCCGCTGCGGCCGGTGCCCGGCTCGGGCCCTTCACCGGGCGCGTGAGCGGCGATCGGCCACAGAAAGAGACCAAGAGGAAAGGGAGGTGAAACGTACATGTGGCAGCAGCTCACGATGCTCTTCGCCAAGCCGTTCGAGCGCTTCGACCGGATCCTCGCCTACTTCGGTGGCGGTTTTCTTGTCGTGGCCGCCCTCCTGCTGGCGATGCCGCCGTCCGAGCTGTGCCGGATCACCGCTCGCGTTACCGGATTACCAGCCGGTGTGGCGCCCGAGCCCGAGTCGATACAGATGCAGGTCGAGCGACTGCAGATGTCGGAACAACGGCAGGCAGAGCCAGAGAAATGGATCGCGTTCGTACTGGAGAACGCCCGCCAGCAGGCCGGCCTGCGCGCCGTCGATGCGGGAGAGTGCTGGTACTACTGGTCCGACTCGCAGAGAGTATCGATTAGCCTGGCGATGATATTCCCAACAATGATCGTCGGTCCGCTGGCAAGCGCATTGAGCGCGCCTATCGATTTGCAGATTCGAAGAATGGTTGGTCCAATTGTAGCAAAGATCCTTTTGCCAAACCCCCTCAATGGATTGCCACGGGTAAGCAGACAACACCCTCATTTCTGAGGCTGCACCTTCTTTTTGCTTGCCATCTCTCAATGGAGCGGGACTTCCTTTGCTCGAAAATCTGGAGATTATTGTACGGTGTTTCCTGACCGGAGTACTTGTACATAGTCTTGCGAGTTGTCTGCGTCACGATAGCTTACAGCTTCTATGGGCCGAGCTTGCCTTGGCGCTGCTGGCAGTGTTTGCGCTCGTCTACTTGTCGACGCGGAGGGTGCTGTATTATTTCTCGCGCCTCTTTGCGGAGGCCATCAGGGTCGACTCCCGCGCCGACGAAAAAGGCGTGCCACTTACCGACATCGAACGGAAGGGCGGTCTGCCTTCGTGGTTCGAAGACAATCCTCCGAAGTGGTTCTACGAACTCGCACGCCGGCTCCCCGACCCCACGCCTCCGAAAGAGGCGAACGGCACCGGGACCCAACCACCGCCGGGCATCCCGACGCGTTAGAGGACGATTCCCGCGGACCACGGGTAGGTTCGCGAGACGCTCGAAGACGGCCGTGCCACGCCTCACCCCGCCGCCGCCTCGGCCCGGGCCGGCGGGCGGCGGGGCGAGGGCGCCGGGAAGACGAGGCGCGCCAAAAGCCCGGGACGGTTGTCGTCCAGCTCCAGAGCCGCCCCGTGCAGCCGCGCCACCGCGTCCACCAGCGACAGCCCCAGCCCGTTGCCCGGCGTCGAGCGGCCGGGGTCGAGCCGCACGAAGCGCTGGCGGGCCCGCTCGCGGTCGGCTTCGGGAATGCCCGGTCCGTTGTCCGCCACCTCGAGGACCGGGCGCGGGCCGCCGCGCACCCGCACCGCCACCTCGCCCCCCTCGGGCGTGTACTTGACGGCATTGTCCACGAGATTGGCGAGCGCCTGGGCGAGGAGCTGCGGGTGGCCCTCGACGCACACCCCCTCTTCCGCCTCCACCCTCAGCCGCTGGCGCTTCTCCTCGGCCAGCGGCTCGTAGAGCTCGGCCACGTCGCGGGCGAGCGCGGCGAGCTCCACGCACTCGTGCTCGCCCTCGAGCGCGCCGCTTTCCGCCCGGGTGATGGCGAGCAGGGCGTCGAAGGTGCGGATCAGGCCCTCGGCGTCGCGCAGCGTCTCCTCCAGCACCCCGCGGGCGCGCGCGCCGTCCAGCCCGCCCATCAGCGCGAGCTCGATGCGCGAGACCATGCGGTTGAGGGGCGTGCGCAGGTCGTGGGCGATGTTGTCGGTCACCTCGCGCATGGCCCGCACCAGCTCCTCGATGCGATCCAGCATGAGGTTGAGGTTGCGGGCGAGCTCGTCGAACTCGTCGCCGTCCCCCACGAGCTGGATGCGGCGCGAGAGATCGCCCGCCATGATGAGGCGCGTCGCGCGGTTGATCCCCTCGAGTCGTCCCAGCGTCCAGCGCGAGCGGGCGAAGCCGGCCAGCACGCCGATCACCACCACCAACCCGCCGCCCAGCACGATGGCGTTGATCAGCATGTGCTGGACGTCGGCCCGCTCCTGCACGTCGCGTCCCACCAGCAGGCGGTAGCGGTCGTCCACCAGGAAGACGCGGCCGGTGGCGATGCGGCGCTCGCCGCGGCCGTCGGGACCGGGCCGGGTGAAGGTGAAGCGGACCGTGCCGTCGCCGTTGTCCTCGACTTCCGGCCAGCGGTCGAGATTGCCGGCGAGCCAGCGCCCGTCCGCGTCCACCAGCAGATACAGGCTCGCCCGGTCGGGATTGGCGCGGGCGCGGCGGGTGATCGCGGTGCGCAGCCCGACGATGCCGCGCTGGCGGTACTGCTCCTCGAGCCCGCGCGCCTCGGCGGCAATCGTCTCGCGGGTCTGCTGCTCCATGAAGGTGACACTCGCCTCGTAGACGAAGGCGAGAAGCGCCAGCGCCGAAAGGGCGAAGACGCCGAGATAGGCGAGCGTCAGCCTAAACGTCGCCGTTGCGAGGAGCCGTTTCGGGCGCACGCAGCGAGTACCCCGCACCGCGGATGGTCTGGATGAGCGGCACGTCGAAGCCGCGGTCGATCTTCTGCCGCAGGCGGCTGATGTGGACGTCGATGACGTTGGTCTGCGGATCGAAGCGGTAGTCCCACACCTTCTCGAGCAGCATGGTGCGGGTCATCACCTGCCCGGCGTGGCGCAGCAGCACCTCCAGCAGGCGGAACTCGCGCGGCTGCAGCTCGATGACCTTCCCGGCCCGCGTCACCCGCCGGGCGAGCAGGTCCATCTCGAGATCACGATAGCGCAGCACCGTCTCGCGGCCGTCGCCGGCCTGGGCGCGCCGGCGCACCAGCGCCTCCAGCCGTGCCAGCAGCTCGGAGAAGGCGTAGGGCTTGACCAGATAGTCGTCGCCGCCGGCCCGCAGTCCCTTGACCCGGTCGTCCACCTGGCCCAGGGCCGAGAGGAACAGCACCGGCGTGGCGTTGCCCGTCTCGCGCAGCGTGCGCACCAGCGCGAGCCCGTCGAGGCCGGGCAGCATGCGGTCCACCACCAGCACGTCGTAGTCGCCGGTCTGGGCGGCCACGAGCCCTTCGCGGCCGTCGTGGACCACGTCCACCACGTGCCCGCTCTCGCGCAGGCCCTTGGCCAGATAGGCCGCGGCCTCGCGGTCGTCCTCGATCACCAGCACCTTCATGGCATCCGCCATATAGCGCGAACGGAAGGGAAACGGGAGGGACCGCCCGGCCCCTCCCGTCCTCCGCACTTGCCGCGGCTCACCGGGACCCGCGCAGCGGCACCGCCACGAAGCGGGGCTGGTCGCCGCGGAACACCCGCAGCAGCAGGACGGCGCGGCCCGCCTCCTTCGCCTCGCGGATGGCACGGCGCAGATCGGCCACGTCCTTCACCGGCCGGCCACCCGCCTCGGCGATGACGTCGCCGGGCTGCAGGCCCTTCTCGGCCGCCGGGCCGTCGGCGTCCACCTCGACCACCACCAGCCCGGAGACACCGTCGGGAATGTCGAACTGCGCGCGCAGCTCCTCGTCCAACGGCGCGACCCGCAGGCCGAGCTCCGGCTCGCCGCGCGGCGTGCCCGTCTCCGGCCCCGCCGCCTGCCGCATCTCGGCGGGCATCTCGGCGAGCTCCACCTGGATCACCCGGCGCCCGCCCTCGCGCACCACCTCGATCTCCGCCCGGTGCCCGGGGCCGGCCCGCGCCACCTTCTTCGCGAGATCGCGCGGATCCTCCACCGGCTGGCCGTCGAGGCCGACGATCACGTCGCCGGGGCGGACGCCGGCCCTGTCCGCCGGGCTCCCTGGCTCGACGCGGCTCACCAGCGCACCGCGCGCTTCCGGCAGGCCGAGGGCCTTCTGGATGTCCTCGTCGACGGGCTGGATCAGCACGCCGAGCCAGCCACGCTCCACTTTGCCCTTTTCGATGAGCTCGGCCACCACCTCCTTCGCCAGATTGGCCGCGATGGCGAAGCCGATGCCGACGTTGCCGCCGGTGGGCGAGAAGATCATCGAGTTGACGCCGATCACCTCGCCGTCGAGGTTGAAGGTGGGGCCGCCGGAATTGCCGCGGTTGATGGCGGCGTCGATCTGGATGAAGTCGTCGTAGGGTCCCACGCCCAGCTCGCGCTTGGTGGCGGAGACGATGCCCGCCGTCACCGTGCCGCCGAGGCCGAAGGGATTGCCGACGGCGATGATCTTGTCACCCACCCGCACGCGGTCGCTGTCGCCGAACTCCACGTACGGGAACGGGCCGTCGCTCTCCAGCTTGAGGACCGCGAGGTCGGTCTTCTCGTCGATGCCCACCACGCTCGCACCGAGTTTGGTGCCGTCGTTCAGCGTCACGGTGATGCGCTCGGCCTCGCGCGCCACGTGGGCGTTGGTCACCACGTGCCCCACCTCGTCGATGATGAAGCCGGAGCCCACCGCCTCCAGCCTCCGCTCGCGCGGCTGGGGCGGCGGCTCGGGGAAGGGGAGGTCGGGGCCGAAGAAGCGACGGAAGAAGCGCCGCAGCTCGGGCGGGATGGGCGGCTCGCCCGGCTCCGCCACCTGCGTCTTCCGTTCCACCTCGACGTAGACCACCGCCGGCACCACCGCCTCGACGAGATCGGCGTAGGAACGTTCGAAACTCACGCCGGCGCGCACCTTCTCGAGCCGCTCGGCGACGATGTTCCGCCCGGCCCACACGCCGAGCCCGCCGGCCGCCACCGTCGCGGCGGCGAGGCCCGCGACCACCGCGAACCGGCGCAGCCTGCGCGCGGTCCCACCACCTCCGTTCATGCCCATTCTCCCGGATGGTTCCCGAAGCCCTGCGCCCACTGGCACGGATGGCTGATGACCCCCTTGCCGCACGGTGAAAGATCGGTCATGCGCCGCGGCGAACAAGGCACGGGCACGCCGGCGTGAGGATCGCCACCGTCCGCCTGCAGCCCGCGGCGGACAGCACGGAGGCCGCGGAGCGTCTGGAACGGGCCGCGCGCGCGGCGCGGGAGGCCGGAGCCGATCTGCTGGTGGCACCCGCCCGCCACCTCCCGGGTGATCCCGTCCGCGCGGCGCAGGCGTCCGACGGTCCCTTCGCCCGTGTCGCCGGGGAGATCGCCGCGCGGCACCGCCTCGCGCTGGTGGTGGGCATGGCGGAGAGGGCCTTCGGCCATGTGTTCGACGCCCTGCTGGTGTTCGACGCCCGGGGGCACGCCTGCGGCCACTACCGCCGGGTACACCTGCTGCCGGGCGAAGAGGCGACCTTCACCGCCGGCGCGTGGGGAACGGTGGCCAGGATCGGCGCGGTGCGCGCCGGGCTGCTGGCGGGGGTGGACCTGATGGTGCCCGAATTCGCGCGGGCGCTGGTGCTGTGCGGAGCCGAGCTCCTGCTGGGCGCCGACACGGTCTCGCCGGAGGTCTTCCGCACCCTGCTCCCTGCGCGGGCGGTGGAGAACGGGGTTGCGGTGGCCTGGGCGGCGCGCTCGGGCCCGTGCGGGGTGGCGCTGCCGGACGGGCGGTTCCTCGAAGCTGCTGACGGGCCGGCCGTGGCGGAGGTGGCATCCCCGCCGGACGGTCCGCCGCGTCCGCGCCGCCGGCCGCGGCTCTACCGGGCCGTGTGCGAGGAACCGCCGGAGGAAGATCCCGCGGCGCGTTGACAGCCCTTCCGTGCGACCCAAGCTCGCGGCCGGACGGGTGCGGGAGGAGCAGCGATGCGCATCGGCGTGATGGGCTGTGCGGGGCGGATGGGGCGCACCGTCCTGCGCGAGGTGCTGGAGGCGCCCGGGGTGGAGCTGGCCGGCGGCTGCGAGCGGCCCGGTCATCCTGAGATGGGGCGCGATCTCGGCGAGCTCGCCGGCACCGGCCCCATCGGCATCGCGGCGGGCGACGATCCGGCCGCGCTCGCCCGCGACAGCGACGTGCTGATCGAGTTCACCCTGCCCGAGCCCACGCTGGAGCACGCCCGCATCGCGGCCGAGGCCGGCACGCCGATGGTGATCGGAACCACCGGCTTCACCCGCGAACAGGAGGCGGAACTCGCCCGTCTGGCCGGGCGCATTCCCATCGTCCACGCCCCGAACATGAGCGTCGGGGTGAACCTGCTGCTCGCGCTGGCGGAGACGGTGGCCCGCACGCTGGAGGCGGCGTACGACGCCGAGAGCCTCGAGATGCACCACCGCCACAAGGTGGACGCGCCTTCGGGCACGGCGCTCGCCCTCGGGCGGGCGGTGGCGCGCGGGCGCGGCGTGGAGCT
>BEIP01000036.1 GCA_002898955.1 bacterium HR39
CCGACGGGGCGGAAATGCGGCCGGGCGATCTCCTGCGCGTGCGCATCCTCGCCGCCGAAGACGGCATCCTCGTGGGAAGGCCCCTGGCATGAGCGCGAAACGCGGCTGGTTCTCCCGCCTGCGCGAGCGGCTTTCGCGCACCTCCAACGTCCTGAAGGAGCGCATCTTGGCGGTGGTGGTGCGCCGCAAGGTGGACGAGGAGCTGCTCGAGGAGCTGGAGGAGGTGCTCATCCTCGCCGATCTCGGCGTCGAGACCGCCGGGCGGCTGGTGCGGCGGCTGCGCCGCGAGCGCTTCGGCCGCGAGGTGGACGAGCGCGAGGTGCGCGAGCTGCTCGCCGCCTACATCACCGACATTCTCGCCCAGGTGGAGCGTCCGCTGCAGATCGACCCGTCGCACCGGCCGCACGTGATCCTCGTCTGCGGCGTCAACGGCACGGGCAAGACCACCACCATCGGCAAGCTGGCCCGCCTCTTCCGCCAGCAGGGCCTGAAGGTGATGCTGGCCGCCTGCGACACCTTCCGCGCCGCCGCCATCGAACAGCTGCGCGTCTGGGGCGAGCGGACCGGCTGCCCGGTGGTGGAGGCGAAGCCCGGGGCGGATGCCGCCGGCCTCGCGTACAGCGCGCTCGAGCGGGCGCGGAAGGACGGCTTCGACGTGCTGCTGATCGACACGGCCGGGCGCCTGCACAACCGGAAAGAGCTCATGGACGAGCTCGCCAAGATCGCGCGGGTCGTGAGGAAGCTCGATCCGAGCGCCCCGCACGACGTGCTGCTGGTGCTCGATGCCACGACCGGCCAGAACGCCCACGCGCAGGTGCAGACCTTCCGGGAGATGGTGGACGTGACCGGCCTCGTGATCACCAAGCTCGACGGCACCGCCAAGGGCGGCGTGGTGGTGGCGCTGGCCGAGCGCTTCGGCCTGCCGGTGCACTTCGTGGGCATCGGCGAGGGGCCCGACGACCTGCGGCCCTTCGACGCCCGCTCCTTCGCCCGGGCGCTGCTCGGGCTCGAGGAGGAGACCGAGCCGGCGGAGGCGCGTCCATGAGGCGCAACCTCGTCGAGACCATCCTCGGCGCGGTGGTGCTGCTGGTGGCGGCCGGCTTCCTGATCTGGGCCTACAACCGCAGCAGCGTGTCCACGACCGGCGGCTACGAGCTGAAGGCGCTGTTCGACCGGGTGGACGGGCTCGAGGTCGGGGCGGACGTGCGGGTGGCGGGGATCCGGGTCGGCAAGGTCGTCGACCAGTTCCTCGACCCGGAGACCTACCGTGCGGTGGTGGTGTTCACGGTGAAGGACGACGTCCGCCTGCCGAAGGATTCCACCGCCGCGGTGGTGAGCTCCGGCCTGCTCGGCAGCAAGTATCTCAACATCGTGCCCGGCGCCGAGGACGCCCATCTCGGGCCCGGCGATGCCATCACCTTCACCCAGCCGGCCCTCAACCTCGAGGAGCTGATCGGCAAGTTCGTCTTCGGCGGGGCCGGTGCCGCGGCGGGCGGGGGGAATCCGTGAGGCGCGCGTACGCCGTCCCGGCGCTGCTGCTCGCGGCTCTGGTTCCGGCCGCCGCCGCGGCGGCGGTGGACGTGCCCAACGCGGTGGCGGTGCTGCGCGGGCTGGACAAGATCACCGCGCGGGCGCGCACCTTCGAAGCGCGGGTGGGCGAGACGGTCCGCTTCGGCACCCTCGAGATCCGGGTGGAGGCCTGCCACACCGCCCCGCCCGTCGAGCCGGCCGAGGCCGCCGCCTTCCTCGTGATCGACGCCGTCGATCCGGGACGCCCACGCACGCGCGCCTTCTCGGGCTGGATGTTCGCATCCAGCCCCTCCCTCTCGGCCCTCGAGCATCCGGTCTACGACGTGTGGGTGCTCGACTGCCGCGAGCCGCTCGGCGCGGACGGCGGGACCTCCCCGTCCACGTCGCCCCCGCCGCCGGCACGGCCCGGGGAGGGCGGGAACGCCCGGTAGGCGTAGGAGCCCGCCTCGGTGGGGAAGTGCGCTCCCTTGACGATGGCGTGGCGCAGCCGCATGCGGTATTCCTGCCGGCCGATCTCGACCGCGCCGAAGCGGCGCAGGTGGTCGGTGACGAACTGGGTATCGAGCAGCTCGAAGCCGCCCGCGCGCAGCCGCAGCACCAGCTCGACGAGCGCCACCTTGCTGGCGTCGCGCTCGCGCGAGAACATGCTCTCGCCGAAGAAGGCCGCCCCCAGCGACACCCCGTAGAGCCCGCCCACCAGCCGCCCGTCCTTCCAGCACTCGACGCTGTGGGCGAAGCCGCGCTCGGCCAGCGCGATGTAGGTGTGGATCAGCTCGTCGTTGAGCCAGGTGCGCGGGCGCTCCGGCGTGGGCTCGGCGCAGGCGTGGATCACGGCGGCGAAGTCGTGGTCGACGCGGATCTCGAAGGGCTGCCTGCGCAGCACCTTCCTGAGGCTGCGCGGCACCTGGAAGGCATCGAGCGGGATGATGCCGCGGCGGATCGGATCCAGCCAGTGGATGGCCGGATCGTGCCGGTCCTTCCCCATGGGGAAGAGACCGTTGGCATAGGCGCTCAACACCAGTTCCGGCGGCAGCGCCAGCACCCCGCCACCTCCCTGCGCGCGCGGCCTCAGCGGCGCGGGCGGAGCTCCTCCATCGAGCGCTCCAGCCAGCCGGTATCCACCGCCGCGGCCCGCATGGCCTCGTGTTCGACAATGGCGCGCAGCAGGGGGATCGTCGAGGGGATGCCGTCCACCACGAATTCGGCGAGGCTGCGGGCCGCCCGCCGCAGGGCGCGGCCGCGGTCGGCGTCGTGGACGATCAGCTTGGCGATCAGGCTGTCGTAGAAGGGCGGCACGGTGTAGCCGGCGAAGGCGTGGGAGTCGACCCGCACGCCCGGCCCGCCCGGCGGGTGCCAGTGGGTGATGCGGCCGGGGCGGGGGACGAAGGTGTCGGGATCCTCGGCGGTGATGCGGAACTCGATGGCGTGGCCCGAAAGGCGCACCTCGCCCTGGTCCACCGAGAGCGGCTCGCCGGCGGCGATCAGGATCTGCTCGCGCACCAGGTCCACCCCGGTGACCATCTCCGTCACCGGATGCTCCACCTGGATGCGGGTGTTCATCTCGATGAAGAAGAACTCCCCGTCCTTCCAGAGGAACTCGACGGTCCCCGCCCCGAGATAGCCGAGTTCGGCCATGGCGGCCACGACGCGCTCGCCGATCTCCCGGCGCGCTTCGTCGTCCAGCACCGGCGAGGGCGCCTCCTCGACGACCTTCTGGTGACGGCGCTGGATGGAGCAGTCGCGCTCGAACAGGTGGACCACCTCGCCGTGGCGGTCGCCCAGCACCTGGATCTCGATGTGGCGCGGCCGCTCGAGGAACTTCTCGAGATAGACGCGGGGATCGCCGAAGCCGGCCTCCGCCTCGCGCCGGGCGAGCTCCATGGCGGCGACCAGCTCGCCCTCGTCGTGCACCACCTTCATGCCACGGCCGCCGCCGCCGGCCACCGCCTTGACCAGCACCGGATAGCCGATGTCGCGGGCGACGCGCACCGCCTCCTCGGGGGTCTGCACCGGGCCGTCGCTGCCCGGCACCACCGGCACCCCCAGCCGCCGCATGGTCTCCTTGGCCCGCACCTTGTCGCCCATGAGCTCGATGTGCTCGGGGCGCGGGCCGACGAAGACGAAGCCGTGCTCCTCCACCATCCGGGCGAAGGCGGCGTTCTCGGCGAGGAAGCCGTAGCCGGGGTGGATGGCGTCCGCTCCGGTGATCTCGGCGGCGGCGAGGATCTGGCGGGCGTCGAGATAGCTCTGGCGGGGCGGTGGCGGGCCGATGCACACGCTCTCGTCGGCGAGCCGCACCGCCATGGAATCGGCGTCGGCGGTGGAGTGGACCACCACCGCGGCGATCTCCAGCTCACGGCAGGCGCGCAGGATGCGCAGCGCGATCTCGCCGCGGTTGGCGATCAGCAGCTTGCGGATCACGGCCGCCTCATCCGATCACCACGAGCGGCTCGCCGTATTCCACCGGCTGCGCGTTCTCGACGAGGATGCGCAGCACGCGGCCGGCGCGCGGCGCCCGGATGGGGTTCATCACCTTCATGGCCTCGATGATGAGCAGCACGTCGCCCTCCTTCACCTCGTCGCCCGGCTGCACGAAGGGCGGCGCGCCGGGCTCGGGCTGGAGGTAGACGGTGCCCACCATGGGAGCGGTGACGGTGGTGCCCTCCTCGGCCGGCGCGGCTTCGGGAGCCGCGGCGGCGGGCGCCGGCTGGTGGGGTACGGGCTGGGCCGCGGGGACCACCCGCTCCACCACCGTCACCTCCACCCGCCGCACGAGGCGCACGTGGAGCTCGCCCTGGCGGAGCTCGATCTCGCTGAGACCGCTCCGCTCGAGCAGGGCGGCGAGCCGCTCGAGGAAGGCCGGATCGATGTCGATGCCGCTCATGCCTTCTGTTCCGTGGCACCCGCTGCCAGCTTCGCCGCCGCCGCGCGCAGCGCCAGCTCGTAGCCCAGCGCTCCGAGCCCGCAGATCACGCCGTCGGCGACGCCGGAGATCCACGAGTGGTGGCGCCAGGGTTCGCGGGCGAAGATGTTGGAGAGATGGATCTCGATCACCGGTCCCTCGAAGATGGCGAGCGCGTCGCGCACCGCCACCGAGGTGTGGGTGAAGGCGGCGGGGTTGATCAGGATGGCGTCGAAGCTCCCGCGCGCCTGTTGGATCCAGTCCACCATGACCCCTTCGTGGTTGGTCTGGCGGACCTCCACCTCCACCCCGAGTTCGGCGGCGAGCTCGCACAGCCGCCGCGTGATGTCGTCGAGGGTGGTGCGGCCGTAGACCTCCGGCTCGCGCACGCCGAGCAGGTTGAGGTTGGGACCGTTGAGCACGAGGACCCGTGCCACCGTGCGCCCTCCGTCCGCGTCGGCGCCCTCTTACCACGCCGCGGCGCACCGGCAAGGCGGCCATCCCAGCGTGCACGGCGGCGACGTACCGCCCGGCGTTCCTCCCGCTGCGGCACGTTGCGGCCCTCCCTTCCGGGGCCTAGATGGTCGGGCGCAGCACCCGCGAGGATGTCCGCGCCGCCATGTCCGTCGCATCGCCCCCTGCGTCCGCCGGACGCCTCTACGTGGTGACCAAGCGCGCCTTCGATGCGGCGCTGGCGGCCGCGCTGCTGCTCTTCACCGCGCCGCTCGTGGGCGTGGTGGCGCTCGCCGTGTGGGCGACGATGGGCCGGCCGGTGCTGTTCGTCCAGGAGCGGGTCGGCGAGGGCGGGCGCGTGTTCCGGCTCTACAAGTTCCGCACCATGCTGGACCTGCGGGACGAACGCGGCGAGCTCCTGCCGGCGGAGCGGCGTCTCACCCGCCTCGGCGCGTTCTTGCGCTTCACGTCTCTCGACGAACTGCCGCAGCTGTGGAACATCCTGAAGGGCGACATGTCCTTCGTGGGGCCGCGGCCGCTGCCGGTGGACTATCTTCCCTACTACACGCCCGAGCAGATGCGGCGCCACGAGGTGACGCCGGGCCTCACGGGGTGGGCCCAGATCCACGGCCGCAACCGGCTCTCCTGGGAGGAGACCTTCCGGCTCGACGTCTGGTACGTCGACCACCGCTGCTGGAAGCTCGACCTCGCCATCCTCGCCCGCACCGTCGTCTCGGTGCTGAAGGGCGAGGGCGTGAGTCCCGACGGCGGCGTGGTGCGTCCGCCCTATCGCGGGCCGCAGGGTGCCGGCGTGGCCGCGGTGCGCGGAACGGCCGAGGCCGCACGGCCGCGGGAGTCCGCGCCGTGAGCCGCTGGCCGTACTTCGCGGAGGACGAGATCGAGGCGGCGGTGCGCGTGCTGCGCTCCGGCCGGGTCAACTACTGGACCGGGGAGGAGGGGCGCGCCTTCGAGCGGGAGTTCGCCGCCTTCGCCGGCACGCGCCACGCCGTGGCGCTCTCGAACGGAACGGTGGCACTCGAGCTCGCCCTGCGGGCACTGGGCGTCGGCCCGGGGGATCGGGTGGTGGTGACGCCCCGCAGCTTCTTCGCCTCGGCCGCCGCCGTCGTCGCCGTCGGCGCCGAGCCGGTCTTCGCGGATGTGGACCGCGATTCCCAGAACATCACCGCCCGGAGCGTCGAGCGCGTGCTGGATTCGCGCACCCGCGCCGTGATCTGCGTCCATCTCGCCGGCTGGCCGTGCGAGATGGAGGAGCTCCTGGAGCTCGCCCGCGCGCGGGGGCTGTTCGTGCTGGAGGACTGCGCCCAGGCCCACGGTGCGCGCGTCCGCGGCCGCTCGGTGGGTTCCTTCGGGGACCTCGCCGCCTGGTCCTTCTGCCAGGACAAGATCGTGACCACCGGCGGCGAGGGGGGCATGGTCACCACCGACGACGAGGCGCTCTTCCGCCGCGTCTGGTCGCTCAAGGACCACGGCAAGGACTTCGACCTCGCCCACAGCCCGCCGCAGCGGCCCGGCTTCCGCTGGCTGCACGCCTCCTTCGGCACCAACGCCCGCATGACCGAGATGCAGGCGGCCATCGGCCGCCGCCAGCTCGCGAAGCTCCCGGAATGGCACGCGCGCCGCGCCCGCAACGCCGCCCTCTACCGGGCGGCACTGGGCGATCTCGCGACGGTGCGCATCCCCTGGCCGCCGGAGCACCTCACCCACGCCTTCTACAAGTTCTACCTGTTCGTGGTGCCCGAGGCGCTGGCCGCGGGCTGGTCGCGCGACCGCATCCTCGCGGAGGCCGGAGAAGCCGGCGTTCCCGTCTTCTCGGGGTCGTGTCCGGAGATCTACCTCGAGCGGGCCTTCGAGGGCACGCCGTGGCGCCCGGGGGAGCGCCTTCCGGTCGCCCGCGAGCTGGGCGAGACCAGCCTGATGCTCGAGGTGCATCCCACCCTGGACGAGGAGGAGGTGCTGCGCCGGGCGGATCTCCTGCGCGGGATCCTGCGCCGCGCGCAGCGCTGAAGCCGGCCCGCCGGCCGACGGCACTCAGGTGCGGGCGCGGAAGGTGCGCGCGTGCGGGCGCCAGTCGGGGCGGCGGACCGGCGGCGGCGCATGGCCGAGGCGCACCGGCTCGGCGAGCAGGCATCCCGCCACCGCGTCGAGGCCGTCGTCGCGTGCGTTGGCGCCGGGGCGCCACTCGCGCATCTCCAGCGGGAAGGGCGTGCGCAGCACCCGGGCGTGGGCGAACAGCCGCCGGCTCGCGAGCAGCGGATCGAAGGCCTCGAGGATGCGGCGGTCCTTGGGCAGATGGCTGGTGTGCTCGCGCACCGCCGTGGCGATGCCCCGCGCCCGCAGCTCGCGCCGCAGGGTGGCGGGCAGGAAGCGCCCCAGCCCGTTCACCTCGACGAGGATGCACGGGACGGCGTTGGCGGCGCAGAACTCCGCCACCTGCCGGCACATGGCCGCCGCCTCGTCCTCCTCGGCCAGACGGCGGCTGGAGTCGAGATAGCGGATGTCGTGCAGATGGTAGTGACCCTCGGCGTCGGCGAACACGACGGCCACCACGCTGGCGTCCCCCCGCTCCGGCCGGCCGATGGCCGGATCCCAGAAGGCGGTGGCGGAGACCATGCGCCGGCCACCGATCTCCAGCACCGGGCGGCCGTTGGCCTCGTAGGTCTCGATCTCCGCGTCGTACACGACGAGCCGGTCGGGATCGAGCCGCAGCTCCTCGAGCGGCACCGGGTGGAGCATCATCTGACTGGCGAAGCGGGCCGGGCCGCTCTCGCGCTCGATGCGCGCGATCTCCTCCTCGGGGAAGCGCTCGGGCCAGCGGCTGCGGCCCGCTTCGTCGCGGATCGGCAGCACCAGCCGCTCGTAGCCGTCGAGGAAGGGCCGCTCCTCGCCGAGTTCGGGACGCGGCTCGTCGGCGTAGATGCTGTGGTAGTGGTGGGGGGTGCCGACATAGAGGATGGTGCCGCCGGGGCAGAGCACGAAGGGCAGCTCGGCGAGACGCGCGCGCAGCTCGGCGCGCTTCTTCGGCGTATCACAGGTGTTGGGCACCTCCACGTCGTCGCAGACGATCACGTCCGCCCGCGCACCGGTGATGTTGGCGAAGAGCCCGCGCGCCATCACCGAGGGATCGCGCAGGTCCATCGGCCGGCGCACGGTGAACTGGTCCTGCCCCCAGGCACCCGGTCCGGAGGGACGGATGTGGGCG
>BEIP01000037.1 GCA_002898955.1 bacterium HR39
AACCGTGTTCGTCTACGATCTGGTTGCGCGCCGCACCCCCGCTCCGGCGCACGCCGGGATTAACCACACGACAAGACCGTGAACGATTGGACGAAGAACCCGCTCCGGCGCACGCCGGGATTAACCCGGCTCCTCCACGGTCTCACGCCTGCTGAAGGCCCCGCTCCGGCGCACGCCGGGATTAACCGCCATCGAAACGGCACCCGTCACCGCGGCGGCGCCCGCTCCGGCGCACGCCGGGATTAACCCGTCTTCGCACGCCGCGCGGACAACAGCCGCCTCCCGCTCCGGCGCACGCCGGGATTAACCCCACTCCGACGCCGCCGCCATGATCGGCGGCGCCCCGCTCCGGCGCACGCCGGGATTAACCCGACCGCGAAACGGCGAACGTCCTCCTCTCTGTCCCGCTCCGGCGCACGCCGGGATTAACCCTAACCCAAGATGTGTAAGACACTGCTCACTTCCCCGCTCCGGCGCACGCCGAAATTAACCCGTTCAGAAACTTCTTGGCTGCACGAAGTACATCCCGCTCCGGCGCACGCCGGGATTAACCCACGGCGAAAGCGCGGAACGTGGCGTCGTACGCCCCGCTCCGGCGCACGCCGGGATTAACCATGCTCAGCGAATGTGTTCAACCGCTGGTGTACCCCGCTCCGGCGCACGCCGGGATTAACCCGTCATCGATCGTGATTGGGCGATCCAGTCCGGCCCGCTCCGGCGCACGCCGGGATTAACCCGCGGCCGGCTCGGTGGCCTGGCCTCGCGGCCGCCCGCTCCGGCGCACGCCGGGATTAACCGCGTTTTTTGCATTTGTGACACACGTGGCACTGCCCGCTCCGGCGCACGCCGGGATTAACCCCGGAACGCGACCATCGGCGTGATCGTGTCGTACCCGCTCCGGCGCACGCCGGGATTAACCCCTGTCGGGATACGCATGCAACGTTGTCACGGACCCGCTCCGGCGCACGCCGGGATTAACCCTTTTCGGGATGCGCGAAGAAAAGCCACACACCCCCGCTCCGGCGCACGCCGGGATTAACCGACAAAGTCGTTACCGTTCGATGTGGAAGTTGTCCCGCTCCGGCGCACGCCGGGATTAACCTTCTGTCGAGAAAGAGGTGTAGACCCCGAGACGCCCGCTCCGGCGCACGCCGGGATTAACCCCCCAGCGGCCAGCCCTGGCGGCCAGCTCAGTGCCCGCTCCGGCGCACGCCGGGATTAACCCGTATGCAACGGAGTTGCGGTACATGACGTTCTCCCGCTCCGGCGCACGCCGGGATTAACCCGGACCACACCTCTTCGTGCGCCTCGAAGAGGCCCCGCTCCGGCGCACGCCGGGATTAACCCCAGCGGCAGCGCCGCCGGATGGCCGCCTACGTCCCGCTCCGGCGCACGCCGGGATTAACCCCAGACGGCACGCCGGGCTTGCCCGACGGCCAGCCCGCTCCGGCGCACGCCGGGATTAACCGCTGACCGACAGCGGCGTGCGGAGCGTGCGCTCCCCGCTCCGGCGCACGCCGGGATTAAGCCGAGGACGGGGACGTAGCCGTAGCACGACTGCGCCCGCTCCGGCGCACGCCGGGATTAACCTCATGGCCGTCCGGCTCGCATGGCTCAGAAGGGCCCGCTCCGGCGCACGCCGGGATTAACCCGGCGACGCGTGGGGCAATCCCGGGCAGAGCCTCCCGCTCCGGCGCACGCCGGGATTAACCGTACGGCCGCCACGGCGACCAGTCGGCGGCGTACCCGCTCCGGCGCACGCCGGGATTAACCCTGACCGATCTCCAACAGGAGCGTCATGACGACCCCGCTCCGGCGCACGCCGGGATTAACCCTTGGGGTCTCCCCTACTGTCTGGGTTCCCTGCCCGCTCCGGCGCACGCCGGGATTAACCTCCGGCGCGGCGCGCGTCTCCATGGCGTTCCGCCCCGCTCCGGCGCACGCCGGGATTAACCCGGGGTGGACATGGTCGGCGCTTATGGCGCCGACCCGCTCCGGCGCACGCCGGGATTAGCCCGGCTTTGCCGTATTGTGGTCTCCCACTTCTCCCCCGCTCCGGCGCACGCCGGGATTAACCCATTGCCTACCAGACCATCGGGCACGCCAGTCTCCCGCTCCGGCGCACGCCGGGATCCGCGCGAGCCGCCGCGAGGCCGCTCACGCCTCGCGATGCAGCCCGAGGTGCCGGTCGTAACGGACGGTGAAGCTGCACCCCCCTCCGGTGCGGAACACGCCCCGCCAGCCCGCCCCGTCGCGCTCCAGCGGGAGCAGCGTCTCGAAGCCCAGCGCCCGCACGTCCGCGTCGACCACCCGGGAGTCGAAGCCGCGCTCCTGCAGGTGCTGCCGCAGCCGCCGTGCCACGGCGTCCTGCAGCTCCGGATCCGCCCGCCATCCGGGCCTCCACGGCACCCGCACCCGCGAGTCCTCGAGCGGATCGTCCTCCTCCACGAGGAAGCGCACCGCATCCCCGTCCCGCACCACCAGCACCAGCTCGTGGCTCTCCCCGAGCCGGGTGGTGGGCAGGCTTTCTATCTCCGGCAGGTCGGCATCCGCGCGCCACGCCTCCAGGAGCCCACGCCGGGTCTCGAGCCGCCCGCGGCGGGCCGTCTCGCGTGTCGCGAACGCCGTTCCCTCGTGCTCCCACAACGCCGCGCGCAGGGCCTCGGGAAGCTCGGGGTCGAGCTCCTCCGCCGGACGGTAGACCTCGTCGAGGATGCGTGGGCCGTCGCGCACCGGGTCGAAGGCCCCGGTCGCCTCGACGCCGCGGCGCAGCAGCTCCAGCCCGAGCCACAGCCGCGCGGTGTCGGCGTAGATCGCCGCGGCGCGCGGCAGGAAACGGCGGTACCACTCGCGGTCCGGCTCACCCGCGAAGGGCGGCACGTGGAGGAGCGCGCGGGTGGGCGGCCTGCCGTCGGGCGGATCGCACCTGCGGCCCTCTTCGTCGCGCGGATGGCGCCGGAAGCGGCCGAGACGCTGGATCAGCACGTCCACGGGCGCGAGGTCGCTCACCAGCTCGTCGAAGTCGAGGTCGAGGCTCTGTTCGGCGGCCTGGGTGGCGACGACGATGCGCCCCCGCCGCTTGTCCGGACCACTTTCCGGGCCTGCGGTGGCGAGCAGCTCGGCCTCGATGCGCGCCCGGTCGGCGGGCAGGAAGCGGGCGTGGTAGAGCAGCGGTGCGGGGAGTCCGGCCTCGGCGCAGGCGGTGCGGAGTGCGGCAAAGGCCTCCACCGCGTCGCCCACCGTGTTGCGGAACCAGATGCCGCTGCGGCCGTCTCGGGCCCGATCCACCAGATGGGCGATGCAGGCCTCCGGTGCGTGTACGAAGGCGAGGGGCACGGGACGCGCGGGGGCCGGCGGCAGCTCCGGGCACAGCACGCCGCCGGCGTGGAACACGGCCAGCACCGGCAGGCGGGCGGACGGCAGCGCGCGGAGGTGGGCCGCGACGTCGGCCCAGCCGGCGCCTTCGGCGAAGGCCCGCACCAGCCGCTCCCGCAGCCGGCCGGCGAGGGTGGCGGAGAGCAGCACGACGCTCCCCCCGAGCGCCGCCTGGTGGCGCAGCAGCTCCTCGAGCAGCGTCAGCACATAGTCGTCGAAGGAGTGGACCTCGTCCACCACCAGCGCCTTGCGCAGCACCCCCGCGAGGCGCACCGTGGCGTGGCGGATCCGCAGGACTCCGAGCAGTGCCTGGTCGACGGTGCCCACCCCCAGCCGGGCGAGGAGGACCCGCCTGGAGCTGCGCGCGAACCAGGTCTCGGGAGGCGACTCGCCGGTCTCGCCCTCGGCGCGGGTCACGTAGTCCCGCCGCGCCCGCCGGAGGGCCCGCGCATGGGCGAGCACCGGTTCGCACGGATCCCCGAACAGCAGGCCCGCGAGACCGCGGCCGTCCGCGCTGCGGTGCCGCCGCGCGAAGGCCGCGTCGGCGGTGGCCATGGTCGGCAGCGCGATGTAGGCGGACTCCGCCCGATGCGCCGCCACCAGCCGCTGCACCGCGAGGTCCGCGGCCTCGGTCTTGCCGCTGCCCGTGGCGTCCTGGATCAGCACGAGCAGCGGCCCCGGCGGCAGTCGGCGCGGGTCGAACGCTTCGTCCATCGCCCGTTGGAGCGGCGTGGGGCGCAGGCCCGGCGCGAGATCGCGGAAGGAGCGGGCCGGTAGCGGCCGCGGCCGGTCGAACGGCCAGGGGCGCAGGCGATGCAGGACCTTCTGGGCGGTGGGCCGCGCACGTTCGCAAAGGTAGGTCCGCACGTCCATCGGCCCGTCCACGAAGGCGAAGTCCGCGGCCGAACCGAGCCAGTCGGCCACGGTGAACATGCCGTTCAGCACGAAGGAGACGCGCCTCAGGCCGCAGGCATCCACCTCGACCGGGTCTTCGCCGAGGCCGAAGAGATCGGCGAGGAAGCCGACCATCGCCCGCGCCACTTCGCGGTCGGCCTCCCGCACCTGCCGGGCGGCACGGAAGGCGCTCCAGCCGATGCGACCGCTCCCGAGCCGGGCCGGCGGCTGGCGGCCGTGGTGGCCGGTGAAGATGGAGAGCAGCAGGTCCCGCACGCCCTGTCGCACGGGGGGCGTGCCGGAGATCCGCACGACTCCCTGCTGGGGATCCAGGTGCGGATCCTCGCGCAGCAGCACGAAGCCGAGATGATCGTGGCCGTATTCCCGGCTGTAGGGTGCGAGCCCGCGCACGTCGATGCCGAGGCGGGCGCAAAGATCCGATTGCTGGGCCTGGAAGGCGGAGCCCACCTTGCCGAGATCGTGCAGTGCCGCAAGCCACAGCAGCACGGAACGCAGCCTGTGGGGCTCGGCCCCGAGGGCCGCGGCGAGCCATCGGAGGAGATCGGGGCGCTCCTCGAACCCGACCTCCAGCACCGCTGCCACGTCGAGCCCGTGCCACACCAGCAGGTGACAGCCCCGCCCGCCGCGCTCCGCCTTCGCCCAGCGGCAGAATATCCGTGGGTCCATCCCGGCCGTCTCCGGGCTCCCGCGGATCGAGTGTGACCGAAGCACGGAAAGGATCAATCACGCGAACGGCCGCCGGGACCTCGCGCGCGAAGCCCCGAACGCCGCGGGGAGCGCTCTCGACTAGCCTCGACCGCATCGCCTGCAAGCGCGATCCGGCAGCGGTCGGGGCGGCGCTTCGCGCGTGTCTCGACGCCCGGTCCGCGATGCGACGGGCCGGCCGGTGCCGGTCCCCGAGCGGCCGGCACCTGCCGGCCGAACGTCACCGCGAGCGCGCCGGGCGAGACGGGGGCGGCGGGATGGATGCGGCACCGCGACGGGCGTCTGCGCCCGGGCGGAGGGCCCCTTCGGGTCGCTCGCAGGGACGGGACCGTTCCGGCGCCGCGCGGCGCCCGGCGGCCGGTCCATGGCAGGGCAAGGGCTCACGCGCCCGTGCCGAGATCGCTCCTCCCGCATCCGGTCACACGCGCGGTCTGCCGAGCGGGACGATCGCGAACATGGGCGCGCGCCTTCTCCCAGCGGGCGAAGGCGGGGCGTGCCAGCGGTCGGTCCGGCACGCCCCCTGCGCAGTTCCGATCCCGGAGGGGAGGCTCGGGGCACCGCGATCCTGCGTGACGGTTCGCCGAGGGCCTCGCCGGCGGGACCGGCCCGGCCTCCGGGCTGCGGCGTGCCGCCGCGTGCGAGCGCGCGGACATCGGCATCCGCCGCGCTCCTCGGTCCGGTCGCCGACACGGCCACCCCACCCGGATTGCACCTGGTCGGGCCGGGCCGATTCCCGGAGCGCGGGTCCTCAGGCCAGCCAGCGCGCGAGATGTTCGCGCACGAAGGCGTCGTCGGTGAGTTCGGGCCACAGCCGCCGCACCCGCTCGATCTCCTCGGCCTGGCCCGGCGAGAGACGCTCGGCGGGGTCGAGGCACCGGGGGCTCGCGAGCAGCCCCTGGCGCCAGAGCACGGTCTGGATGCCGGCGATGCAGCCGCGGAAGCCGTTGGCCGCGTCGAACAGTGCCGCGTTCATCGCCGTCACCGGCGCGGCCCGTGCGAGCAGCTCCGCCGGTGCCTCGCCGGCCAGGGCGGCCGCGCGGCAGCGGCGGTAGAGCTCCAGCGACGGCCGGGTCCAGACCGCCCAGTGCCCCAGCAGGCCGCCGCGGATCCGCAGCTCCACCTCGCGGCCTTCACGGCGCAGGCGGAAGGGGACGAGCAGATCGAGCACGATGTGGTCGTCGTTGCCGGTCAGCAGGGCCACCTCGCTCTCCCGCCCGGCGTCGATCAGCCCTTCGAGCACGTCCAGGGTGGCGTAGCGGTCGAAGGGGGCGATCTTGACGGCGATCGCCGCCTCGAGGGCGAAGAATCCGCGCCAGAAGGACCGGGGCAGCGGGAGCCCGCCCACAGCCGGCTGCAGGTAGAAGCCGACGAGCGGCAGCACCGTCCCGACCGCCCGGGCGTGCTCCACCAGCTCCGCCTCGGTGCGCCCGCGCAGGGCGGCGAGGGAGAGGAGCCCGGCGTGATAGCCGAGTGATCGCGCGAGCTCGGCCTCCGCCACCGCCTGACGGGTGTCGCCGCAGATGCCGGCCACCAGCACCACCGGTCGCGCCGACTCGGCCCGCGCCGTCTCCGCCACGCAGGCGAGCACCGGCCGCAGCAGCCCCGCCTCGCGGATGGCGAACTGGGTGGTGTGGACCCCGACCGCGAGCCCGTCGGCGCCGCAGGCGAGGTAATAGCGGGTGAGCGCCCTCATGTGCCGCTCGTCGAAGCGGCCCTCGGCGTCGAGCGCGAGGGGATGGGCGGGGATGGCGGCGCCCCGCAGCAGCATCTCGCGCAGGGCGGTGGGGATCACGCCGGGTCCTCCTCCGGTGAGGCGAGCCACGCCAGTACCATGCCGGTGACCTGACGCAGACGCTCTTCCACCTCCCCGGGCGCCAGCAGGTCGCGCTCGAAGATCACCGACAGGGTGTGACGGTTGGCGAGGTAGAAATAGCAGAGTCCGACAATGGACAGATAGAGCTGCACGGGATCGGGCCGGCGGCGGAAGACCCCCTCGCGCAGTCCTGCCGCCACGATGCGGTCGATCATGGAGACGAGCGGCGACTGCAGCCGACGGATCGTCGCCGAGCGGCGCACGAAGCGCGCCCGCAGCTGGTTCTCGTGGTTGAGCAGGGCCATGAAGGCGTCGTTTTCGCGGAAGTTCCGCCAGACGGTGTGCACCAGCCGCACCATCGCCTCGCGCGGCGGCAGGCCGGCGAGGTCCACCGCGAGCTCGCGGCTGCGGATCGTCGCGTAGACCCGCTCCAGCGCCGCGAGGTAGAGCGCCTCCTTGTTGCCCACGTAGTGGTAGAGCATGCGCTTGTTGACGCCCGCCCGCTCGGCGATGCGCGCGACGCGTGCGCCGCCCAGCCCGTGGGTGGCGAACTCCTGCACGGCCGCCTCGACGATGGCCTCGCGCGGCGAGGCGACCGTTTCCCCGGGCCCTGCACCGGCGGTGTCGGGATCGATGACGGTGGTGTCCTCCATGCCCCTGCGTCACTCAGAAGCGCCCGTCGCGCACCTCGAAGTGCGTGGGCCTGTCCTAGGTGGGCAGGCCACGGCGGATCCAGTCGGCCTGCCAGGCGATCATGCGGGCGAGCGGCACGCGCGGGTAGCCGAACAGGGCGAAGGCCCGCGCGGCGTCCGCCAGCCAGGCGTCGGGCGCCTCCTCCCCCGTGATCACCGGCTCGCGCCCCAGGAGCTGCCCGAAGGCCCGGGCCAGGCGGCGCACCGGCACCGTCTCCGGCCCGGTCACGTTGAGCGGCGAGGTGGGCACGGTGACGTGCCGCAGGGCACGCAGCGCCATGGCACAGGCATCGCCCTGCCAGATGACGTTCACGTGGCCCATGGTGACGTCCACCGGCTCGCCCCGCCACACCCGCACGGCCACATCGTGCAGCACCCCGTAGCGCATGTCGATGGCGTAGTTGAGGCGGATCAGCCGGCCCGGTGTGCCGTGGCGCTTCGAGCCGAGCAGGAAGGCCCGCTCCCGCCCGACGCAGGACCAGGCGTAGTCGCCCGGCGGCGGTACCGGCGGCACGCTCTCGTCCGCGCCACCGGAGGTGACCGGAACGTAGGGGTACACGCAGCCGGTGGAGAAGGCGACGATGCGGCTGTCGCGGAA
>BEIP01000038.1 GCA_002898955.1 bacterium HR39
GGCTTCGGCCTGCTGGCCGGGCGGCTGTGGCAGCTGCAGGTCCGCGAGGGCGAACGCTACGCCCGCCTCGCCGAGGACAACCGCGTCAACACGCGCTTCGTGGCCCCGCCGCGCGGGCGCATCTACGACCGCCGCGGCCGGCCCCTCGCCGTCAACGTCCCCACCTACCGGGTCTATCTGGTGCGCGAGCAGGCGCCCGATCCCCGGCGGACGCTGGAGCGCCTCGCCCGCCTGATCACCCTGCCCGAGCACCGCGTCGCCGAGGTGGAACGGCAGGCGCGCGCCCGCCGCCCCTTCGTGCCGGTGCCGGTGCGCGACGACCTCTCCTGGGAGGAGCTCGCGCGGGTGGCGGTGCACCTGCCGGAGCTTCCGGGCATCGTGCTGGATTCGGGCCTGCTGCGCGACTATCCCCACGGGCCCGTGCTCGCCCACATCCTCGGCTATGTGGGCGCGCCCACCGTCGAGGACCTGCAGCGCGATCCGGATCCGCTGCTCCAGCTTCCCGACGTGCGCATCGGCCGCGCCGGCATCGAGGCCACCTACGATCGCCGGCTGCGCGGACGCGCCGGCCGCCTCGAGGTGGAGGTCAACGCCGTCGGCCGGGAAATCCGCGAGCTCGGCGGCGAGGAGGGGCGGCCCGGCGAGGATCTCGAACTCTCCGTCGACCTCGAGCTGCAGCGCTACTGCTTCGACCGCATCGCCGGCGAGCGCTCCGCCGCCGCGGTGGTGCTGGACGTGGTCAGCGGTGCGGTGCTGGCGGCCGCCTCGGTCCCGGCCTTCGATCCGCGCCTGTTCACCCTCGGCCTCGACGCGGAGACCTGGCGGCGGCTGGCGCGCGATCCGCTCCATCCGCTCGTCGACAAGTGCATCCGCGGTCAGTATCCGCCCGGCTCCACCTTCAAGATGATCACCGCCCTGGCCGGCCTCGCCGCCGGCGCCATCGGCGCCCACACCGAGTTCTTCTGTCCCGGCCATCTCGAACTCGGCAACAACCGCTTCCACTGCTGGAAGTCGGGCGGGCACGGCCGCATCGGCCTCGTGCAGGCCATCGCCCAGTCGTGCGACGTCTACTTCTACGAGGTGGCCCGCCGGGTGGGCATCGACGCCATCGCCGCCATGGCCCGCCGCTTCGGTCTGGGCGAGCCGCTCGGCGTCGATCTCCCGGGCGAACGCCCCGGTCTCGTGCCGACCCGCGAGTGGAAGCAGCGGCGCTTCGGCCGGCCCTGGCAGAAGGGCGAGACGGTGATCGCGGGGATCGGCCAGGGCTTCGTGCTCGCCACGCCGCTGCAGCTCGCGGTGATGACGGCGCGGCTGTGCAACGGCGGGCGGGCGGTGCGGCCGTGGTTCGTGCGCGACCGCCATCCCGAAGCGGCCGATCCCGGCGGATCGGCCTGGCCGTCCCTCGACATCCCCCGCTCCCACCTCGAGGTGGTGCTGCGCGGCATGGAGGAGGTGGTGAACGGCCCACAGGGGACCGCCCGCTCGGCCCGCCTGCCGGGTCCGGTACGCCTTGCCGGCAAGACGGGGACCAGCCAGGTGCGCCGCATCACCCGCAAGGAGCGCCTCGCCGGTCTCACGACCGAGGACCTCCCGTGGGAGGAGCGGGACCACGCGCTGTTCGTCTGCTACGCGCCGGCCGATGCCCCGCGCTACGCCGTGGCGGTGGTGGTGGAACACGGTGGCAGCGGCGGCAGGGTGGCGGCCCCGATCGCCCGCGACATCGTGCAGCGCACCCTCGAACTCGATCCCGCCGGCAGCGGCGCCCTCGCCCGGGCGGGTCTGCGGGAGGCGGGCTGATGGCCGGCGGTTTCGCGGCCCGTCAGTGGCCCACCCTCGCCGAGCGGATCGGCGCCCTCAACTGGGCGCTGCTCGCGCTGGTGCTGGTGCTGGGGCTTGTGGGCTATCTCGTCCTCTATTCGGCCGCGGGCGGCGCCCACGGGCCCTGGGCCTGGCGGCACGCGGCGCGCTTCGTCCTCGCCTTCCTCGTGATGCTGGCGGTGGCGCTCGTGGACATCCGCCTCGTCTACCGCCTCGCCTATCCGGCCTATGCCGCCTGCCTCACGGCGCTGATGGCGGTGGACGCCATCGGTGCCTTCGCCAAGGGTGCGCAGCGCTGGCTCGACCTCGGCATCGTCCGGCTGCAGCCCTCGGAGCTCGCCAAGCTGGCGCTGGTGCTGGCGCTCGCCCGCTTCTACCACGGACTGCGGCCGGAGGAGGTGCGCGACGTGCGCCATCTCGCCGTGCCGCTCGGCATGATCGCCCTCCCCTTCCTGCTGGTGGTGGCCCAGCCCGATCTCGGCACGGCGCTGCTGCTGGCCGCGGCGGGTGCGGCGGTGGTGTTCCTGGCCGGCGCGCCGCTGTGGGTCTTCGTGCTCGGGGCGGGTGGGCTCGCGGCCGCGGCGCCGGTGGTGTGGTCGCAGCTCCTGCCCTACCAGCGCCAGCGCCTGCTCACCTTCCTCGATCCCGAGCGCGATCCGCTCGGTACCGGCTATCACGTCATCCAGTCCAAGATCGCCCTCGGTGCGGGCGGGTTCACCGGACGCGGCTTTCTGGCCGGCACCCAGGCCCAGCTCGACTTCCTGCCCGAGAAGCACACCGACTTCGCCTTCGCCGTGCTCGCCGAGGAGACGGGCTTCGTCGGTGCCCTCGTGCTGCTCGCCATCTATCTGGCGCTGGTCGGGGTGGCGCTGGCGGTGGCGGTGCGCGCGGGCAGCACCTTCGGGCGGCTGGTGGCGGCGGGGATCGCGGTCGACCTGTTCCTCTACGTCTTCGTCAACGTGGGCATGGTCACGGGCCTGCTGCCGGTGGTGGGCGTGCCGCTGCCCTTCGTCTCCTACGGCGGCACCGCCATGTTCGCGGCCATGCTCGGGCTCGGGCTGGTGCTGGCGGTGGACGTGCAGCGCCACGTGCCGCTGCCGCGCTATCCCTCGGACGCCCCCCTGTGAGCTTCCGGATCCGGCACCCCGGCCTCCGGCCCGCCCGCGCGGTCCGGCGCGGCATCCGCGCTGCGCCCGCCTTCGGCCCGCGTACGGAGCTGGGCCTTGCGGCGGCGCAGGTTCTCGCGCATGGCGGCGGCGAGCCGTTCCATCCGCCGCTGGCGTTCGGCCTCGGTCCCGGGCGAGAATCGCGGTGGCGTGCGCCTTACCATGGTCGGCGTCACTCCCTAGATCGTCCCGCGGACATCGCGTCCCCCGTGGCCATCGATATGGCCTTCCACGGCGCGGTCGTCAGGGGCTGCCGTAGCTCAGTCGGTAGAGCACGTCCTTGGTAAGGACGGGGTCGGCGGTTCGAGTCCGCCCGGCAGCACCAGCAATCCCTGGGCATTCCCCTCGATCATCGTTTTTCCGATCCGACCTCCGGTTAACACCGGGCTGACACCGCGATGCAGAGGGCTGCGCATCCGTGACGACGTTCCGGGCGGCAGATGATCCCTCGCGCCCGGTCGCCACGGCCGATGGCCGTCCCGCCGTCGGCGCGGGTCGAGGGGGCGATCCGCCGGTGCCGCACCCACGCCTCTTCGCGCCGCGGACCCGTGCCCGGACGATCCCCCGCCCCGGATGCCGCGCTCCCGTCGTCGGCGTCCGGGGTGCCGATCCGTCGCGCATCCCACGGGCGTCGTCCCGGACGCGCGACGGTCCCGCGGACGCTGCGCACCCATAGCCCTCGCACGGCGCCGTCGATCGTGCGACGGAGGGACCCTCACGGCTCGTCCGGACGTCGCCCGCAACGGTTCCGCGCCCGTTCCGGCCCCTCGGATCCGCACGACGTGCCGTCCCGACGCATCCCCCGATCCGGTCCTGGTGGGACGCCGCGATCGGCACTCCGGTCGCCTCCTTCGTGTGCATCGGCGATCCCCGCGGTCGTCGTCCGGTGTCTGCGCGGGATCCGGGCGCGGCGACGACGACACGCCCCCGCGATCGCGCACAACGCCTTCCCGGAACGCCACTAGGGGACCGCGTGCGCAGGCGGTCCGCCGGCACCCGCGTCGATCGGGAAGACGGACGGCCCTCCGCTGCGCCGCTCACCGCGCTTCCACCGCGACCCCGGCCGACACGTCCGTTCCTGCCACGCGCCGCCCCGTCGGGCACGCGCATCGCCCTCTCCGATCCGGTCACCGGAGCGGATGCGGCATCGACCCTTCCGCAAATGCGACGCGCGCGCTCCGGCGCGGTGGCCGCGCTCACCGGAGTCCGCCGCGTGGTCGCGATCTGCGCGGGCACGCGTCGCGCGCCGCGTCCACCATGATCGGCCGCGGGGCGACGTCCGGGCCGGATGGGGCGGCTCCGACGACCGCGCACGTCGCCCCGAAGCGACATCCCGCCCCCACGTCCGGACCGCATCGTCCTTCGCCGGCACCCGTCCCGGGCATCCGCACGCCGACGCGGACCGCAGACGGCGGCGCGGATCCCCGTCTCGACCCGGCACCGCCGAGCGCACGCGTCGTTCCGCAACGTCCTCGTGCCGCACGGGTCCCTCCGGACGTGCCACCGGTGGCCACGACGACGTCACGGGCGCCGCCTTCGCGATCGTCTCTTCTTCGCGTGCGCGCGCGGCGGCGACGTCCGCCACGGTCGCTCCCCTTCCCCGCATCTCCCCTCGCCCGCCGTCGTCCACCCGGCGGGAGATGGCCGTCCGTCCACCGATCCCGTGGATCGTCGACCGCCGTCCGGGCGCGTCCGTCCGCGGGCGGGTGGGTCCGCGACGCGCGTCGTCGGGAACGGACGGGCGTACGGACGTGGTCCCGATCGTCCCCTGCGCGTACGATCCGGGACGGTCCATGCGGCGCGGCGCGTGTCCCGCCGGGTCCTCCGCACGCCCGTCGACCCGTCGGGAGCGGATCACCGCCCGTCCCTGCCGCACCCCGAACGGTCGCCGCCCCGCCGATCCTCCTCCTCGTGACGCAACGCGGCCGCGTGGCCGTCGCAACGGCCGCAGGCTGCGCGGTGCGCAGCGAGAGACCTGCCATCCTCCGGGGACGCGCGGCGGAGCCGACGGCGGCATCGGCCCCCCGCCGTACCGTCCGCCTTCGGACGTACCGGCTTCGCGCACGCGCCGCCGGGCGGCGCGTGCGCGCTACCCGAGGCGGAGGCTCACAGCCGCTTCCAGTCGCCCGCCACCCGCTCAAAGGCGTCGGCGGCACGCAGCACCGTCGCCTCGTCCCAGGAGCGGCCCACCAGCATCATGCCCACCGGCAGACCGTCGGCCATGCCGCAGGGCACGTTCATCGCCGGATGGCCGCTCGCGTCGAACGGCGCCGTGTTGCCCACCATGTCGAGCGCCCGTGCCACATATTCGGCGATCGGCGCGTCGGAGGCCGGTATCGGCGTGGCCCGGAAGGGAATGGTCGGCATCAGCAGCAGGCCATAGCGCTCCAGCACCTCGTCGTAGGCCCGGCGCAGCGCCCGCCGCAGGTTCTGCGCCTTGGCGTAGTAGCGGCCGTGGTAGTACCGCCGCGCGTATTCGCCGAAGAACAGCACCAGTTCGTCCACGTGCCTCCGCACGGTGTCTCGCCCGTCCTCGCCTCACCGATCCCCGGCCATTTCCGGATCCCGACCCCCGGCGGCGTGGTCGGAGCTGCCGCTGGAGGAGGCCATCCCCCTGGTGTGTGTCTTCATGCGCTCCCGCCGGGCGAGCGGGCGGCTGCCCGAGCGCGGCTTCGTGTGGTACCCGCGCTGCGGCACGGTCTCGCGTTCGACGGTGAGGGCCGCTGTGTGGACGTCACCTGCCGACCGGCAATGGTGCGCTACGGGATCTGCGTGGGCGGTCGGCGGCTGCCCCTCGCCTTCGGACCTCCCGCAGTTCCACCCGACGCGTGAGCGCAACGACTCGTATCGCATCGACGCGCTCGGGCGGGCCGCAGCGGGCGCCCGCGTGTTGGGTCTCGCGTGCTGGATGGTGGGTGGTCTGCGCGGCTGTCCGTGCATGTGCCATGTGCGGGTCGGTCCGCGGGACGTCCGTTGCCGGCCGCGCTTCGACTCCGCATCCGGCCGGTAGAAGCGCTCGCGCTCCAGCTTCGGGAGACGTGCGCGCGCGGGCGGATCCCGCAGCGACGGGTCGTCCCGAGGTCCCATTTGCACGACGGCTCGACCGTCCACTTCGCTGACGTCCTGCAGCGGATGCCCTGGGCTGCAGGACGCTCGCACCCGCAGACCGATCCGTCCGTGGTGCGATACGACGTCGCGGGACTCGGCCGACCGGTCAGGGCTCGGCGGGCGGAAGAGCACGGGAGTTGCGCTATCGCCGGAGCGTCCGGTGGACGACGCCTGCGAGGAAGGTACTGCCGCGCGACCGGGTCCGCTCCGCCGAGCGCCGCGTGCCTCCGTCCAAGGTGTCGGCACGCGTCGCAGTGGTGGCCCGCAGATGTCTTTTACGACCGCAGACCGTGTACATAGTGCAGAAACGAAAACTTCCGGAAGACGGCCCACTGTGCACATCGTGCACACGGCCCATATCTGGTCGAAGCGCTGTGGAAGGCTGCGCGAAGCGGCCCGGTTTCGGCGGCTCTCGAAGGCGACTCTCGACCGCTGGCGGCTCGAGGGTCAGGGGCCCTGCTACGTCAGGCTGGGGGCGCGCGTCTTCCAACCATGCGGGGAACCGGAACGCTTCGTGCGGGCCCGGCGCGTGCGGACCGCGGCGTACCCGCCACGCTCCGGCGACGACGACCGCGCGTGAGGGGGCTCGTGCGCGCGATCACGATCATCCGCGCGCTGGGCGGCCGGCGCGCGATTCGTGGGCGCAGGCGAGAGCGGGCCGCGGTGCCCGGACCGGTGACCACACTGTCGGCGGCCGACCGGAGCGGCTTCGCGCCTGCGAGGTCGGGCCCCGTCGGTCCGCGAGCGCACCGGCGATCCGTGTTGGCGGCGATCATGATGGCGGAGAGCCGAGGGCGTCGCCGAGATCTCCCGAGACTTCCGTCAGCGAGTGCTCGGTGACATCGTGGAGGCGTCCGGCAGCGCCGCGGGCGGGAGCGGCGAAGGCGCCGTGGCGCGAGGATTCTCGGCGATCCGCCCGCACGGGTCCGCACAACCCTAGCGCATTTTGCCAGATTTCTGGTGCACGGCCGGATCCCGCCGATCTGGCTTCCAACCCCTTGCGCGCGGCGGATTGCCGGAGGGGAGTCGTCCGGCCACCTGCCCTGCTACGGAAGGGATCGAGACGGCGGGCCCGGCCGTGCCGCCGGACGAGCTGACGCCGTCGGCGAAGCGGCCGATCGACATCGGGAGAGGGTCCCGACGCCTCCCGGACACCCCCGCGACGGTGCGCACCCGTGGCGACGGGTGCGGATGCCGCCGCGTCCCGACGCCACATCCTCCCCTCGCCCGAGGCCGTTTCCGGGGGCCGAGGAGCGATCGGCCTGTGCGGATCGCGCTTGACAGGGCGGATGCGCGGCGGTAGCAGGTAACCAACCGGTTACCGCAGACGTCAGGGGAGGCTCCGCGAAGGTGACCACGCACCGGCTCGGCATCGTCATGTACGGCGTGACGGGGCGCATGGGGACGAACCAGCACCTCCTGCGCTCCATCGTCCCGCTGCGCGAGCGCGGCGGCGTGCGGCTGTCGGACGGCAGCCGCGTCATCCCCGACCCCATCCTGGTGGGGCGCGATCCCGCGAAGCTGGAGGCCCTCGCCCGCCGCTGCGGCATCGAGCGCTGGACCACCGACCTCGATGCCGCCCTCGCCTCGCGCGAGGATGCGGTCTACTTCGACGCCGCCACCACCCTCGGCCGCGAGGAGCGGCTCGAGCGGGCGATCCGGGCCGGCAAGCACGTCTACTGCGAGAAACCTTCCGCCGCCACGCTCGAGGGCGCGCTGCGCGTCGCCCGCCTCGCGCGCGAGGCCGGGGTGAAGAACGGCGTGGTGCAGGACAAGCTCTACCTGCCGGGGCTGCTCAAGCTGCGCAGGCTGGTGCGGGCCGGCTTCTTCGGCCGCATCCTCTCGGTGCGGATCGACTTCGGCTATTGGGTGTTCGAGGGAGACCTCGATCCGCCGCAGCGCCCGTCGTGGAACTACCGCCGGGCCGACGGCGGCGGCATCGTCCTCGACATGATGCCGCACTGGCGGTACGTGCT
>BEIP01000039.1 GCA_002898955.1 bacterium HR39
TGGGATGCCGCCGCCCTCCGCACGCGGCTCGCCGCCGGCGACTGGACCGTGGTGGAGGGCGCCGGTGTGATCACCGCGGAGGACCTGGCGGTGGGCTGGCTGCTCGCCGGCTACCGCTTCGACCGCTACCGCGGCGAGGCGCCGGAGCGACCCGGCCCCGCCCGCCTCGTCCTCGATCCGCCGCCCGCGGCCCTGGCGGTGGCCGAGGGCGTCTGGTTCGCCCGCTCGCTGGTGGACACCCCCTCGGAGGACATGGGACCCGAAGAGCTGGAGGAGGTGGCGCGCGATCTCGCGGCCGCCTTCGACGGCCGGCTCGTCGTGGTGCGCGGTGAGGCGCTGCGCACCGGAGGCTTCCCGCTGGTCTGGGCGGTGGGCCGGGCGAGCCCGCGCGAGCCGCGGGTGCTCGATCTCGTCTTCGGGCCGGAGGATGCGCCGAAGATCACGCTCGTGGGCAAGGGCGTGTGCTTCGATACCGGCGGGCTCGACCTCAAGCCGCCGCAGTTAATGCGCCTCATGAAGAAGGACATGGGCGGGGCCGCGGTGGTGCTGGGGCTCGCCCGCGCGCTGCTGGCGGCGGGCATACGCGCGCGGCTTCGGGTGATCGTGCCCGCCCTCGACAACGCCGTCTCCGGCGCCGCCTTCCGTCCCGGTGACGTGCTGAGAAGCCGGAGGGGGCTCACCGTCGAGGTCGGCAACACCGACGCGGAGGGGCGCCTCGCGCTCGCCGACGCGCTGGCCGCCGCCGACGAGGAGGACCCGGCGCTGCTCGTGGACGTGGCCACCCTCACCGGGGCCGCGCGCGTGGCGCTGGGACCGGATCTGCCGGCGCTCTTCACTCCCGACGATGTCCTCGCCGCAGAACTGCTGGAAGCGGGCCGGCAAACCGCCGAGCCGCTGTGGCGGCTGCCGCTGCACGCACCCTACGGCGAGTTCCTCGAAAGCCGCATCGCCGACATCGACAATGCCGGCGAGGGCCGCCACGCCGGCGCCATCACCGCCGCCCTGTTCCTGCAGCGCTTCGTCTCACCGGGCCGCGCCTGGGCGCATCTGGACGTCTACTGCTGGAACGACCGCGTCCGGCCGGGACGGCCGAAGGGCGGCGAGGCCTCGGCGCTGCGGCCGCTGTTCGCGGCGATCTCCCGGCGGCTGGAGGAGGGGCGACCGTGAGCGCGAGAAGGAGACCCGGCCTTCGCCGCGACTACGCCCGCTTCCACCGGATCACCACCCGGTGGATGGACAACGACATCTTCGGTCACGTCAACAACGTCCAGTACTACAGCTGGTTCGACACCGCCATCAACACGCATCTGGTGGAGGAGGGCGGCTTCGACCCGTGGAACGACCGGGTGGTGGGATTCTGCGTGGAGAGCGGCTGCCGCTACTTCCGCCCCGTGCGCTGGCCGCAGCCGGTGGAGGTGGGGCTGCGGGTCGGGCACCTCGGAAACTCCAGCGTGCGCTACGAGTGCGGCATCTTCCTGCCCGGCGAGGAGGAGGCGTGCGCCGAGGGCCACTTCGTCCACGTCTTCGTCGACCGCACCGTCGAGCGGCCGGTCCCGATTCCCGCGAACATACGCCGCTGTCTCGAGGCGATTGCGCGCACCCCGGCTGAGAGCGACTGAGCGCTTGCTCCGCCGTGCCGCAGGGTCCATCCTCCTCACGGGAGCCGCCGGAGGCGGAGCATGGAGGAGCGCGCGCGCGTTCGCATCAATCTCGCTCAGCGGGAGCTGGAGATCGAGGGGCCCGAGAGCTTCGTCCGCTCCTTCGAAGACCGCCTCGTGGGACTGCTGGAGCGGCTCGCCGAAGGGGCGGCCGTTCCCGCATCCGCTGCCGCACCGGAGGCGACGGCGGGCGCACCGGCGGCTGCCGCCGCACCCGCACCCCCGACCGGCGTCCTGCCGACCTTCGGCGAGTTCGTCCACCACCTGCCGGCCAACGCCACCGAGGTGGACCGCATGCTGGCTGCGGGCTTCTGGGTGCAGGCGCACACCCCCGACCGCACCTTCGCCACCGCCGAGGCCAGCCGGCGCCTCGCCGAACACGGCGTCCGCATCGGCAATCCCTCCCAGTGCGTGCGCCAGAACATCCAGGCCCGGCGCTGCTTCGCGGTCGGTCGCGGCCGCTATCGCGTCTCAAGGCAGGGAATCGAGCACCTGCGCCGGCTGATGGGCGACGTGGTGCCGGAGAGCATACCCGAAGGCACGACTTGACCGTTCACGCGGAGACGCGTAGGCGGACCGTGAGCCGAGACCACGGCCACGGGAAGGGCCCATGACGGGTCGCGGACGCCTGCCGCACCTCGCGGTGCTGGCGGCATGCGCCTTTCTTTTGCTGTCCGCATCGCCCCCCCGCACCGTCTCGCCCGACGCGGGGAAGGTCGGCGCCTGCGCGCGGCTGTTCGTGCCCGAGGCCTACGGCCTGCGCTGCGAGGAGAGGCCGGACGGGTCGGCCGTGGTGAGCGCCCGGTCCGGCCGGTGGGCGGCCCTCGAGCGGCTGGTGCTGCGCGAGCTGCAGCCCCTCGGACCCGACCGCCTCGCCTGGGTGGAGCCGCGACGCTGGCTGCGCCGGCAGGCCGAGGCGGACTTCCAGGGGCTCGCGGACCTGCTGGTGCTCTTCGCGAAGGGGGAACTCGGTGAGGATCGCGCCGAGGCCCTCGACGCCGAACTCGGGTGGCTGCGCCGGCGCCTCGCGGAGCTGACGGCGGGCTTCGTCGACCGCTGCCGGGCGCGCGACCGCGTCGGGGTGGAGACGCTGGACTGCCGCATCGGCGTGGCCCCCTTCCGGCTGTTCTACCAGCTGCGCCTGATCGCGGCCGGCGAGCGCCGCTTCTCCGTCGAGATCACGGCACCCGACCGGCGCCGGCTGCGGCATTTCGAGGCGGTGGCCAACAGCCTGCGTCCGCTCTCCTGAACGCCCGGGTGCCGGCCTTGTCCCGGCGGCCGTGCCGCCCAGTTGCCGGTGCGGACCGTTTTCCCGCATCCGTACGTAAGGATCGCATGACGGGCGGACTTCCCGGCATCGTCCTCGCGCTGGTCGCGCCGGACATCGTCACCAAGGCGCCCGGCACCCGCCGGCGCTTCACCGAACGGCTGCGCGCCAACCTGCTCGACGCCTTGGAGCGGGCCGGCGTGCCCCATGCCGTGCAGCTCCGCGGCACCCGCTTCGTGGTGGAGACGCCGCAGCCCGACGTCGCCGCCTCGGTGCTGCGGCACGTCTTCGGCATCGCCACCGTGGCGGTGGTGGAGGCCGTCGCCCGCGCGGAGATCGAGGACATCGCGCGGGTGGGCGGCGAGCGCTTCCGTCCGGCGGTGGAGGGGAAGCGCTTCGCCGTGCGGGCGAAGAAGCTCGACGCCTATCCCTTCTCGACCCCGGACATCGAGCGGGCCCTCGGTGCGGCCCTGAACGGTCCCGGAAAGGTGGACCTCACGAACCCCGAGGTCACCGTCCACGTGGAGCTCTCGGGCGATCGCGCCTTCCTCTTCACCCACCGCCAGCCCGCCGCCGGCGGCCTGCCGGCCGGCGTGCAGGGGCGGGCGCTGGCGCTGGTCTCCGGAGGCTTCGATTCGGCGGTGGCGGCCTGGCGGCTGATGCGCCGCGGGGCGGAGGTCCACTTCCTCTACTGCAACCTCGGCGGCGCCGCCCACGAGCGCATGGTGCTGCAGGTGGTCAAGGTGCTCCACGAGCTGTGGGGCTTCGGCCTGCGTCCGCGCTTCCACGTGCTCGACTTCGTGCCGCTGGTCGACGAGCTGCGCCGGCGCACCGAGCGCACGCTCTGGCAGATGGTGCTCAAGGTGCTGTTCTACCGCGCCGCCGCCACGGTGGCCCGCATGGAGCACGCCGACGTGGTGGTCACGGGCGAGGCGGTGGGGCAGGTGTCCTCCCAGACGCTGCCCAATCTCGCCACGCTGGACCACTTCGCCGAGGTGCCGGTGCTGCGCCCGCTCTGCGGCCACGACAAGAGCGAGATCGTCGCGGAGGCACGCCGCATCGGCACCGCCCCCCTCTCCGAGCGCATCCCGGAGATCTGCGGCCTCGCCCGGGTGCGCCCGTCCGTCTCGACCCGGGTGAGGGTGCTGAAGCGCGAGGTGGAGAAGATCGACCCGAACCTGCTGGAGGCGGCGATCCGCCGCCGCCGCACCATCGACGTGCATGCCGTGAAGCCGGAGGACCTGCGGGCCGACTATCTCTTCGTCGACGAGATCCCCGGGGATGCGGTGGTGATCGACTGCCGCGAGCCGGAACTCTACCGCATCTGGCACGTCCCCGGCGCCGTCAACATCCCCGTGGCCGAGCTGCTCGCGACCTTCCGCCGCCTGGACCGCTCGCAGCGCTACGTCCTGTACTGCACCTTCGGCACCCGGACGCCGCTTCTGGCCGAGCTCATGCAGCAGGCCGGCTACGAGGCCTACGCCTTCCGCGGCGGCATCCGCGCGGTGGAGCGTGCCGTGGAGCGGGCCTTCGAGCTGGAGACGGGCTCCTGAACCGGTCGCACCGGGCGGGCGTAACCGTGATCGGAGGATCCGGCGGACCGGACGGCATGGACGCACCGCGGCACGAGGAGGCGCACGGCACGGCGGTGGAGGGCGGCTTCGCCCTCTATGTCCACTGGCCCTTCTGCCTGCACAAGTGCCCGTACTGCGACTTCAACAGCCACGTGCGGCGCGCCGTCGACCAGGAGCGCTGGCGCAGGGCGCTGCTGGCGGCGCTGGAGCGGGCCGCCGCGGGTACCGAGGGGCGGAGGCTCGATTCCGTCTTCTTCGGCGGCGGCACGCCCTCGCTGGCCGATCCGGAGACGGTGGCGGCGGTGCTGGATCTGGCCGTGCGGCTGTGGCGCCCGGCACCGGACCTCGAAGTGACCCTCGAGGCCAATCCCACCAGCGTCGAGGCGGAGCGCTTCCGCGCCTTCCGCGAGGCGGGGGTGAACCGCGTCTCGCTCGGCGTGCAGGCGCTCGACGAGGAGGCGCTGCGGCTGCTCGGCCGGCAGCACGGCGTGCGCGAGGCGCTGGCCGCGGTGGAGCTCGCCGCCTGGGTCTTCCCGCGCCACAGCTTCGATCTCATCAGCGCGCGCCCAGGCCAGACGCCCCGTGCCTGGCGGCGCGAACTCGAAGCGGCGCTTTCCTTCGTGCGCGATCACCTCTCCGTCTACGAACTCACCATCGAGCCCGGAACGCGCTTCTTCACCCTGTGGCGCAGCGGCCGGCTCGCGGTTCCCGGAGAGGAGGTACGCGCCGCCATCTGGGACACGACGCAGGAGGTGCTGGAGGCGGCCGGCCTTCCCGCCTACGAGATCAGCAACCACGCCCGCCCGGGCGGCGCCTGCCGCCACAATCTCGTCTACTGGCGAAGCGGCGACTGGGTGGGGATCGGGCCCGGCGCCCACGGCCGGCTGACGCTCGGAGGAACGCGCTGCGCCACCTTCCACGAACCGCGTCCCGAGGGCTGGCTCGCCCTCGTGGAGGCCGGAGGAAGCGGCGAGGTGGTGCGCGAGGAGCTCCCGATCCCCGAGCAGGTGGTGGAGTTCCTGCTCATGGGGCTGCGGCTGGTGGAAGGCGTGTCGCTTCCGCGCCTCTCCCGCATCGCCGGCCGTCCCTGGCGGGAGGTGCTGGATGCCGCGGCCCTGGAGCTCCTCGTGGAAACCGGCGATCTCGTGTGCGAGGGTGATCGCCTCGTCGCCACCCGGCAGGGGCGGGCGCGGCTCGACGCCCTGATCCCGCGGCTTCTGGTGCCGGACCCGGAAGGGGAGGGGGCGTGCGGGGCATCCACTCCGTTGCCCCGCGCCGCGGCGGCCTCTATATCCGGGCGCGTCGGAGCGTAGCGCAGCCTGGTAGCGCACCAGTCTGGGGGACTGGGGGTCGGCGGTTCGAATCCGCCCGCTCCGACCACGTCCTTTCCGGACGAGCGGGAGCGTCGGGCTTCACCCGGGATGCCCCGCCACCGCCCTTCCTCGCGACGTCGCGGAAGGGGACGGAACACGCGCGCCTGCAAGGCGGCCCGCGCACCCATACCCATCGCGCCGCTCGGCCTCTTGGTCGACGGCTCGGGACGGATCGGGAACAGGCGCCGCCTCGTGCTTCTGACCGGAGCCGCGCAACAGCCTGCCACGGGCGTCCGTCCGCCCGTCGCGGTGGTCGCGGGACTGCCATGTACGGCGGCAAGACCACCGTCGCGGCCGCGCCGGTGCGCGGTCGGAATCGGCTCGGACCGCGGTGGCGGTGGTGAAGACCGTCGGGAACGGCCGCGCCTTCGGCCCCCTGCGTCGCCGGGACCTGCCGCAGGTCCGTCGGGGGCGGCCGGAGCGGCCTCCTCTTCTCGCGCTCCGCTTCGAGGTCACGGCAGGGTAGCCCGGGGCTCGCGCCACCGTCACCTCTCGGCTCCATCCCGGACAGCGGGACGCCCCGGAAAGCCACCCGGACGCGCATGCACGACTCGTCCCGGCCACCGGCGCCGGCTCCCCGTCTCCGCAACGTGATGCCGCTCCGGCCAAGGGCGCCATCTTCCCGCCCCCTGCCGTCCGATGCCTTGTCGGACAGCGGTGCCGGTTGCCTCTTCCCGGTGACCGGCGCCGGCTTCTCACCTTCGCAGTCCCCCCGTCCCGGCCACCCACGCCGCCCTGCCGGCTCCGGCGCGCGTCCCGGCCCGGCCGGGGGCACCGTCTTCCCGCCTCCGCCGCACGATTCCGTCTCGGACGATGGCCATCGGCCTTCCGCCACCTTCCATGACCCGGTGCGACCTCACGCCCCCGACGGCTCCGGCGTTCCATTCCGGTGTTCACGATCCGTTGACATTCCTGTGCTACCGTCCGGACGGTGGGGAAGGCGTGGCTGCCTTCCAGCGCGCCGGCACCTTCCCCACCATTCGCGGATGTTGGCGGGAAGAGGTTAACGGGCTGTGACCCCGGCGGAAGTCTCCGTTTCGATGTGGCCATCGGCTCCACCGGCTCGGGCGTTCATGATCCGTTGACATTCCCGTGATACGGTCCGGATTGTGGAACGGGCGCGCCCGCACCACCAGGCGCCGGCACCTCTTCCACCGTCCGCGGATGCTGCGGAACAGGTGTCGACGGCCGGTTGCTCCGGTGGCGATTTTCCGCGCGGTGTGGCCATCACACCGGGAGGGCGCACGTCCGCAGCCGCCGGGACTGCGGTGGCCGCGGGCGCCGCCCCCGGTACGGGCGCGCGATCCGCATTCACCCGGTGGCGACGGCGGGCGGTCGTGCCGCATGCGGCTCCGAAGCCCGCGCCCGCGCCGGAAGCCCGCGCTCCGGGGCGGATGCCGTTCCCTCTTCCGGTTTTCTCCCGTCCCTCGCAGCCGCCGTATCGCGCCCGGTGACGTCCCGCGCATGCCGTGCCAGCATGGGGGCGCGAGACGAGGGGAGGAGCATCGGTGAAGATCGTCGAGGCCAACGGCGCGCGCATCCCCGCTCTCGGGCTCGGGACCTGGGAGCTGCGCGGCGAGGTGGCGGAGCGCATCGTCGAATGTGCGCTCGAAGTGGGCTACCGCCACATCGACACCGCCCAGATGTACGGCAACGAGCGCGAGGTGGGCCGCGCGATCCGCACGAGCGGCATCCCGCGCGAAGAGATCTTCCTCACCACCAAGATCTGGCCCGACCGCTTCCGCCGCGGCGATCTGCAGCGCTCGGTGGAGGAGAGCCTCGGGCGGCTGGGGGTGTCACGGGTCGATCTGCTGCTGCTCCACTGGCCCAACCCCGAGGTGTCGCTCGCCGAGACCATGGAGGCGCTCCTGGACGTCCACGCGCGGGGCTGGACCCGCTGGATCGGGGTCAGCAACTTCACCGTGGCCCTGATGGAGGAGGCGGCCCGGCTCGCCGCACCCGTGCCGCTCGTCGCCAACCAGGTGGAATACCACCCGTTCCTCTCGCAAAGACGCGTGCTCGCCGCCTGCCGCCGGCTCGGGATGGCGCTCGTCGCCTACTGTCCGCTCGCCCGCGGCCGCGTGTTCGAAAGCCCGGTGATCCGCCGCATCGCCGAGCGCCACCGCAGGAATCCGTCCGAGGTTGCTCGCCGCTGCCTCATCCACCTGGACGGG
>BEIP01000040.1 GCA_002898955.1 bacterium HR39
GCCCCCACGGCCCGCTGCACGGCCATGTGCGCGTGCCGGGCGACAAGTCCATCTCCCACCGGGCGCTGCTGTTCGCGGCGCTCGCCGCCGGCCGCTCCTCCATCGAGGGGCTGCTGGAAGCGGAGGACGTGCTGGCGACGGCGCGGGCGGTGGCGGCGCTCGGCGCCGACGTGCGGCGCGAGGGTCCGGGCCGCTGGAGCGTGCACGGCTGCGGCGTCGGCGGGCTGGCCGAGCCGGAGGACGTGATCGACTGCGGCAACGCCGGCACGCTGGCGCGGCTGCTGCTCGGGGTGCTGGCCGGCCATCCCCACTTCGCGGTGCTCACCGGCGACGCCTCGCTGCGCCGGCGGCCCATGGCGCGGGTGGTGGAGCCGCTGCGGCTTTCCGGCGCGGCCTTCGACTTCCGGGCGGGATGCCGCCTGCCGCTCGCCGTGCGCGGCCGCACCCGGCCGCTGCCGGTCTCGTGGAAGAGCCCGGTGGCCTCCGCCCAGGTGAAGTCGGCCATCCTGCTGCTCGGCCTGCACGCGCCCGGGCGCAGCGAGGTGGAGGAGCCGGCACCTTCGCGCGATCACAGCGAGCGCATGCTGCGGGCCATGGGAGCGCGTGTGGAGGAGGAGCTGTCGGCCGACGGCCGCCACCGGGTCGCGATCTGCGGCGATGCCGAACTGCGGCCGACCCACTTCGTGGTGCCGGGCGATCCCTCCTCCGCCGCCTTCCCGGTCGCCGCAGCCGCCGCCACGCCGGGCTCGGCGGTGCGGGTCGCGGGGATCTCCGTCAATCCGCTGCGCACCGGCTTCTTCACGACACTGGCCGAGATGGGGGCGAAGATCGCCTTCGAGGGCGAGCGGGAGGTGGGCGGCGAGCCGGTGGCGGACATCGTGGTGGAGGGCGGGGAGCTCTCGGCGGTGGAGGTGCCGGCGGCGCGCGCCCCGGCCATGATCGACGAATATCCCGTGCTGGCGGTGGTGGCGGCGCGGGCACGCGGCACCACGGTGATGCGCGGCCTTTCCGAGCTGCGGGTCAAGGAGAGCGACCGGCTCGCCGCCATCGTCGAGGGGCTCGTGGCCTGCGGCGTGCGGGCCTGGAGCGAGGGGGACGATCTCTTCGTCGAGGGCCGCGGTGCACCGCCGCCCGGCGGCGGCGTGGTGGAGGCGCGGCTCGATCACCGCATCGCCATGGCCTTCGCCGTGCTCGGCGGGCTGGCCGAGCGGCCGGTGGAGATCCACGGCGCGGAAGCCGTGGCGACCAGCTTCCCGGACTTCGTCGAGGTGATGCGCGGCCTCGGTGCCGGGATCGAGGTCCTCGCGGAAGAGGGCGGGGAGGAGGTGCGGTGAGCGCGAAAGCCGCATGCCGTCCGGTGATCACCGTCGACGGCCCCACGGCCTCGGGCAAGTCCACCATCGCCCGGCGGATCGCCGAGCTGTACGGCCTGCCGTTCCTCGATACCGGCCTGCTCTACCGCGCCGTGGCGCGCCGGCTGCTCGACGAAGGGCGCGATCCGGCCGACGCGGAGGCGGCGGTGGAGGCGGCGCGCAGCCTGCGGCCGGAGGAGCTCGGGCGGCCGGACCTGCACACCGAGGAGGTCTCGCAGGCGGCCTCCCGGGTGGCGGCCATTCCCGAGGTGCGCGCGGCGCTCCTGGAGTTCCAGCGACGCTTCGCGGAGCAGCCCCGGGGCGCGGTGCTGGCGGGGCGCGACACCGGCACGGTGGTGTGTCCCGACGCGCCGGTGAAGCTGTTCGTCACCGCCTCGGTGGAGGAGCGGGCGCGGCGGCGGTTCGAGCAGTTGCGGCGCCGCGGCGAGCCCGCTATATTCGCCCGCGTCTTGGAGGAGCTCGAGGAGCGGGATCGCCGCGACACCCAGCGGGCGGTCGCGCCTTTGCGTGCTGCACCGGACGCTCTGGTGATCGACACCACGCACAGGAGCGTGGAGGAGACGCTGGAGCTGGTGCGGCGGCACATCGAGGCGTGGCGCGCCCGGTCCTGTTCGTCGCACGCTCCCCCTGAGGCACCGTGACAACCCCAGCCCGGACCCGGTCCCCGTGCCCGCGGTCCGGTTCGCCACAACCGGAGTCCTGATGAACACGACAGCCGTTGCCGAAGTCCCCGCTCCGAGCCGCGAGGAGTTCGCGGCGCTTCTGGAGGAGACCCTCGGCCCCAGCCCGCGCATCGAGGGCAACGTCGTCACGGGCCGCGTCGTCGCCATCGACGGCGACGAGGTGGTCATCGACGTCGGCCTCAAGTCCGAGGGGCGGGTGCCGGTCAAGGAGTTCACGCGTCCCGGCGAGCCCGGCGTGCCGAAGCCGGGCGACCTGGTCGAGGTCTACGTCGAGCGCTACGAGGACCGCACCGGCCAGGTCGTGCTGAGCCGCGACCGCGCCCGGCGCGAGGAGTGCTGGAACCGCCTCGAGGAGGCCTACCGCAAGGGCGAGCCGGTCACCGGCCGCATCTTCGGCAAGGTCAAGGGCGGCTACGCCGTGGACCTCGGCGGCGCCGTCGCCTTCCTGCCCGGCAGCCAGGTCGACATCCGGCCGGTGCGCGACATCGGCCCGCTGCTCGACAGGCCCGAGCCCTTCCTCATCCTCAAGATGGACCGCCGCCGCGGCAACATCGTCGTCTCGCGGCGCGCCGTGCTGGAGGAGAGCCGCGCCGAGCAGCGCAAGGAGCTGCTGGCGAGGCTGCACGAGGGCCAGGTGCTCGAGGGCGTGGTCAAGAACATCACCGACTACGGCGCCTTCGTGGACCTCGGCGGCGTCGACGGCCTGCTGCACGTCACCGACATCGCCTGGCGGCGCATCGCCCACCCGGCCGACGTGCTGCAGATCGGCCAGACGGTGCGGGTCAAGGTCATCCGCTACAATCCGGAGACCGGCCGCATCTCGCTGGGCATGAAGCAGCTCCAGCCCGACCCGTGGGAGGGCGTCGCCCTCAAGTATCCGGTCGGCGCCAGGTTCCGCGGCCGCGTCACCAACGTCACCGACTACGGCGCCTTCGTCGAGCTCGAGCCGGGCGTGGAGGGCCTCGTCCACGTCTCGGAGATGAGCTGGACGAAGAAGAACGTCCACCCGAGCAAGATCGTCTCCATCGGCCAGGAGGTCGAGGTGATGGTGCTCGACGTGGACGAGGAGAAGCGCCGCATCTCCCTCGGCCTCAAGCAGTGCCTGCCGAACCCGTGGGAGGAATTCCTCGAGAAGCACCCGAAGGGCTCGGTGGTCGAGGGCGAGATCAGGAACATCACCGAGTTCGGCCTGTTCGTCGGCCTCGAGGGCGAGATCGACGGCCTCGTCCACATCAACGACCTGTCGTGGACCGAGCCGCCCGAGGAGACCATCAAGAAGTACAAGGTCGGCGACATCGTCAGGGCGGTGGTGCTCGACGTCGACGTCGAGAACCAGCGCATCGCCCTCGGCATCAAGCAGCTCGAGGAGGACCCCTTCAGGAAGGCCATCGCCGGCATCCGGAAGGGCAGCCGCGTCACCTGCGTGGTGAAGGCCGTCACCCCGCAGGGCCTCGAGGTGGAGACCGTCTCGGGCGTGCCCGGCTTCATCCGCCGCAGCGAGCTCGCCCGCGAGCGCAGCGAGCAGCGGCCCGACCGCTTCGCCGTCGGCGAGAAGCTGGACGCGCTGGTCACCGGCATCGACGAGGCCAACCGGCGCCTGATCCTCTCGATCCGCCAGCTCGAGATCGAGGAGGAGCGCCAGGCCATGCAGGCCTTCGGCTCGCCCGACTCGGGTGCGACGCTGGGCGAGATCCTCGGCGAGGCCCTGCGCCAGAAGCAGAAGGAGCTGGAGACGCAGCGGAAGGACACCGGCGGGAAAGCCGCACGGGAGGAAGGCTCCGCCGCGGAGCCGGAGTCCGGCGGGGACAGCGACCGGCAGGGCTGAGCGCCGGCCCGACGGCAGCGGCGACGTACGGGCGGGGCGGACCGGCGGCTCCGCCCCGTCTCCGTTCCGGCCCGCACGCGCCGTCGCCCTTGCCGCGCACCGCAGGCGGGCTCATCTCTGCGGCCCGGATGCCGCCCGCTCCGCGCGGGCCGGCGGCGGACGGGTGGGCGGGCGCCGCGGACGGGACAGCGAACGGTGGCGGATCTTCGCATCCACGACACCCTCACGCGGGAGGTGCGGCGTTTCGAGCCGCTCGATCCCGGGCACGTGCGCATGTACGTGTGCGGGCCCACCGTCTACCAGCGTATCCACGTGGGCAACGCGCGGCCGCTCGTGGTCTTCGACGTGCTCTTCCGCCTGCTGCGGCGGCTGTACCCGCGCGTGACCTACGTGCGCAACATCACCGACATCGACGACAAGATCATCGAACAGGCGCGCAGGAACGGCGAGTCCGTCGAGAGCCTCACCGAGCGCACCGTCCGCGCCTTCCACGAGGATGCGGCGGCGCTGCTGTGCCTGCCGCCCACCCGCGAGCCGCGCGCCACCCACCACGTGGCCGACATGATCCGGCTGATCGAGCGGCTGATCCAGCGCGGCTGCGCCTACGTGGCCGAGGGTCACGTGCTCTTCCACGTGCCGGCCTGGCCGCACTACGGCGTCCTCTCGAAGCGCCCGCGGGAGGAGCAGATCGCCGGCGCCCGGGTGGAGGTGGCACCCTACAAGCGCGATCCGGCCGACTTCGTGCTGTGGAAGCCCTCGCCGCCCGACCTGCCGGGCTGGGACAGCCCGTGGGGACGCGGCCGGCCGGGCTGGCACATCGAGTGCTCGGCCATGGCCGAGCACCATCTCGGCGTGCCCTTCGACATCCACGGCGGCGGCATCGACCTCGTCTTCCCGCACCACGAGAACGAGATCGCCCAGAGCGGCTGCGCCCACGGCTGCACCATGCTCGCCCGCCACTGGGTTCACAACGGCTTCGTCACCATGCGCTCGGAGAAGATGGCGAAGTCGCTCGGCAACATCGTCACCGTCGAGCAGGCGCTCGCCATCGCCCCCGGCGAGGCGGTGCGGCTGTGGATCCTCGGCGCCCACTACCGGGCCCCGCTCGACTTCACCGAGGAGGCGCTGGCGCGCGCCCGCCAGACGCTGGACCGCCTCTACCTCGCCCTCGACCGGGCGCCGGAAGGCTGGCGGGAGCTGGAGGCGGAGGAGGATCCGCGCGTGCTCGACGCGCTGTGCGACGATCTCGCCACGCCGCGGGCGCTGGCCGCCCTGCACGAGCTCGCCTCCGAGCTGAACCGGGCCGGGGGCGGGGAAGAGCGGCGCCGTCTCGCCGCACGGCTCCACCGCTCGGCGGCGCTGCTCGGCCTGCTGCAGCAGGATCCGGCCGCCTGGCTGCGCGGCGGGGCGCAGGTGGACGAAGCGTGGATCGAGGCGAAGATCCGCGAGCGGGCGGAGGCGCGGCGGCGCCGCGACTTCGCCACCGCGGACCGCATCAGGGAGGAGCTGCAGGCCATGGGGATCGTGCTCGAGGACACACCCGCGGGAACCCGATGGCGCAGGGCATGACGGGGAAGCGCATCTTCCTCTACGACACCACCCTGCGCGACGGCGCGCAGACCCAGGGCGTCACCTTCACCGTGGGTGACAAGCTCAAGGTCGCGCGCATGCTGGACTCGCTCGGCGTCGACTACGTGGAGGGCGGTTGGCCCGGGGCCAATCCCACCGACGACCAGTTCTTCGGCGAGAAGCGTCCCCGGCTCTCCCGCTCGAAGCTGTGCGCCTTCGGCATGACCCGCCGGGCGGGACGCAGCGCCGCCAACGATCCCGGACTGCGGGCGCTGTTCGACGTGCGCCCGGACGTGGTCACCCTGGTGGGGAAGAGCTCGGCCCGCCAGGCGGAAGGGGCCCTCGGGGTCACCCGCTCGGAAAATCTCGACATGATCCGTGAGAGCATCGCCGAGGCCAAGCGCCACGTGCCGGAGGTGATGTTCGACGCCGAGCACTTCTTCGACGCCTTCAAGGCCGATCCCGACTACGCGCTGGCCTGCCTCGAAGCGGCGCTCGGGGGCGGCGCCGACTGGCTGGTGCTGTGCGACACCAACGGCGGCACCCTGCCCTTCGAGATCGAGGAGATCGTGGGCCGGGTGCGCGAACGTTTCCCCGAAGCGCGGCTCGGCATCCACGCCCACAACGACACCGGCAACGCCATCGCCAATTCGCTGGCGGCGGTGCGGGCCGGCTGCACCCAGATCCAGGGCACCCTCAACGGTCTCGGCGAGCGCTGCGGCAATGCCGATCTGGTGGCACTGATCCCCACGCTGGTCTTCAAGATGGGGCTCGATGTGGGCATCCCGCCCGAGAACATCCGCCACCTCACCCACCTCTCGCGCACCTTCGACGAGCTGCTCAACCGGGTGCCGAACCGCCACGCGCCCTACGTCGGCGCCTCCGCCTTCGCCCACAAGGGCGGGCTGCACGCCTCGGCGGTGCTCAAGGACCCCTCCTTCTACGAGCACATCGACCCGGATCTCGTGGGCAATTCCCGTGACATCCTCGTCTCCGACCAGGCGGGCCGCTCCAATCTGCTGCGCCGCTTCGAGGAGATGGGCATCCATCTCGACATCGACGAGTACCAGACGCGGCGCATCCTCGACCTGGTCAAGACGCGTGAGGCCCAGGGCTTCTCCTACGACGGCGCCAGCGCCAGCTTCGAACTGCTGGTCCGCCGCGAGCTCGGCCAGGTGCCGGACTACTTCGACGTGGTCCGCTTCCGGGTGATCAACGAGCGCCGCTACAACGCCCGCGGCGAGCTCGTGCACGTCTCGGAGGCCACCCTCAAGGTGCGGATCGGCACGCGCGAGTTCCACGAGGTGGCGGACGGCGACGGTCCGGTGAACGCCATCGACCGGGCCCTGCGCAAGGCGCTGGTCGAGGTCTATCCGGTCCTCGCCGACATGCGGCTCGTGGACTACAAGGTGCGCATCCTCACTCCTGAGAGGGGCACGGCGGCGGTCATCCGGGTGATGATCGAGAGCGAGGACTCGCAGGGGCGGCTGTGGCAGACGGTGGGCGTCTCGGAGAACATCATCGTCGCCTCCTACAACGCCCTGCACGACGCCATCACCTGGAAGCTGCTGGCCGAGGGCGCGCAGGCGCCGGACGGGCGATGAAGCTCACCGCCAAGGCGGAGACGGCGCGCCGGGCGCTCCCCGGGGATCCCGGCCCGGCGGTGATCCTGGTGCGGCCCCAGCTCGGCGAAAACGTCGGGCAGGTGGCGCGGGCCATGCTGAACTTCGGGCTCACGGACCTGCGCCTCGTGCGCCCGCGCTTCGGCTGGCCCAACGCCAAGGCGGTGGCGGCCGCGGCCGGCGCCTACGAGGTGCTCAACCGCATGCGCATCTTCGACGATCTGGCAGGGGCGGTGGCGGACCTCCACCTCGTCTTCGCCACCACCGCCCGCGAGCGGGGCATGGACAAGCCGGTGGTCACCGCCGAGGAGGCGGCCCGGCGCATGCGCGAGGCGCACGCCTCCGGCCTGCGGACGGGCTGGCTGTTCGGCCCCGAGCGCACCGGCCTCGACAACGAGGAGATCGCCCGGGCGGACGCGATCCTCACCATCCCCCTCAATCCGGCCTTCTCCTCCCTCAACCTCGCCCAAGCCGTGCTGCTGTGCGCCTACGAGTGGTTCCACGGCGGCGACCGCACGCCGCCGGTGCAGCGGGCCGAACCGCAGGACCGCCCGGCCACGCGCGGCGAGCTCGACGCCTTCCTCGACTGGCTGATCGCCGAACTCGACGCCACCGGCTTCTTCCGCAGCCCCACCCGCCGCGAGAGCCTCGTGCGCAGCATCGAGACCATGTTCGCCCGCTTCCACCCCACCGTCTCCGAGCTCAACCTGCTCTTCGGCATCGCCAAACATCTCGCCCGCCGCGGCCGACGCGGCGCGCCGGAGGAGGCCGGGGAGACCGAGCCCGGCGAGGTGCCCACGCGATCGTGAGGACCGCTCCCCCTTTCCGGGGCCGGCGGATGGCCGAGATCCGGGACGACCCTGCGAAGATCCGCCATGCACCGGCTGTCCGCGCTGTTCCTCGTTCCGCTGCTGCTGCTCGCATCGCCCGGCGCC
>BEIP01000041.1 GCA_002898955.1 bacterium HR39
CCAGGGGTTCGAGATGGTGCTCGTGGTCGCCCTCGCTCCCCTCGCCGTCGGCTGGATCCGGTGGGTGCAGGCGCACCTGTTCCGACGTCGCGGCCCGGCTCCGCTGCAGCCCTACCGCGATCTCGCGCGGCTGCTGGTCAAGGACGCCCTCGTTCCGGACACCGCCTCGCCGCTCTTCCGCATCGCCCCCTACGCCGTCTTCGCGGCGGTGTGGGTGGCGGCGGCGCTCGTCCCCACCTTCGCGACCCGGCTCCCCTTCCAGTGGGCGGCCGATCTGCTCGTCATCGTCGGCCTGTTCGGACTGGCGCGCTTCGTGCTCGCCCTCGCCGGCCTCGACGTGGGCACCGCCTTCGGCGGCATCGGCAGTTCGCGGGAGATGCTGATCGCCTCCCTGGCCGAGCCCGCGCTGCTGATGGTGGTGTTCGCGGTCTCGCTGTTCGCCGGGAGCACCCAGCTCGCCACCATCGTCGACCGCGTGCTGGACGGCACCTTCGGCATCCACGCGCCCCTCGGCCTCGCCCTCGTGGCCCTCGCCATGGTCGCCATCGCCGAGAACGCCCGCATCCCGGTGGACAATCCGGCGACGCACCTCGAACTCACCATGGTGCACGAGGCGATGGTGCTGGAATACAGCGGCCGCCATCTCGCCCTGATCGAGGCGGCGGCGGCCACCAGACTGCTCGCCTGGCTGTCGCTGATCGCCGCCGTCTTCGTGCCGTTCGGCATGGCCCGCGGCCTCGACGGCGGGCTCGCCGGGCTCGCCCTCGGCCTGCTCGCGTGGCTCGTCAAGATCGCCGTACTGGCGACGCTGCTCGCGCTGTTCGAGGCGGCGGTGGCGAAGCTGCGGCTGTTCCGCGTGCCGCAGTTCCTCGGCGCCGCCTTCGCCCTCGGGGTGCTGGCCACCGTGCTGCTGTTCGTCCCGGGAGGCCGGTGATGGAGGGGCACCTCCTCGATCTCGCCCGCCTCGGCGCGGCGGGCATGCTGGTGGTGAGCCTGACCATGCTCACCCAGGAGCGCCTGTTCGGCCTCGTCCACCTCTACGCCCTCCACGCGCTGCTGCTGGCCGCCGCGGTCGCCCTGCAGGCCCTCGCGCAGCACGCCCCGCACCTCCTCGTCACCGCCGCCGTCGCGCTCGCCGTCAAGGGCCTCGCCATCCCCTGGGCGCTGCACCGCATCGTCGTCCGCCTCGGCATCCACCGCGACCTCGAGAAGGTGATCGGCGCCGGCCCCACCGTGCTGCTCGGCCTCGCCCTCACCGTGCTCGCGGTGCTGGTGGTGACGCCCCCCACCGCCGGTGCCGGCGCGCTGGTGCGTCAGGACCTCGCCTTCGCCCTCGCCGTGGTGCTGCTCGGTCTGCTGCTCATGGTCACCCGGCGCAACGCGGTGAGCCAGGTGATCGGCTTCACCAGCGTCGAGAACGGCCTGATCCTCGCCGCGGCGGGTGCCCGGGGCATGCCGCTCGTGGTCGAGTTCAGCGTCGCCTTCTCCGTGCTCGTCGCGATGATCGTGGTCGGAATCTTCCTCTTCCGCATCCGCGAACGCTTCGACACCGTCGACGTGCACGCCCTCGACCGCTTCCGCGGAGAACGCCCGTGAGCACCTCCGCCCCCTACGCCGTGCTGCTGGTGCCGGCGGCCGCCGCCCTCGGCCTCGCCTTCGTGCGCGACCCGAAGCTGGGGGCGCGCCTCAACGTGGCCGCCTCGCTGCTGACCTTCCTCGCCAGCCTCGCCCTGCTCGCCGGCGAGCGCCCGCCGCCGGACGACCTGCTGATCGTCGACGACCTCGATTCGACCTTCGTCGCCCTCACCACCCTCGTGGGCTTCACCACCAGCGCCTTCAGCGCCTCGTACATCGCCCACGAGCTCGACACGGGGCGGCTGACCCCGGCGCTCCTGCGCTTCTACCACGCCATGTACCAGCTCATGCTGGGGTCGATGATCCTCGCCCTGCTCGCCGACAACCTCGGCCTCGTGTGGGTGGGGGTGGAGCTCGCCACCCTCGTGACGGTGGTCATGGTCGGCCTGTACCGCACCGAGCCGGCGCTGGAGGCGGCGTGGAAGTACTTCATCCTCGGCTCGGTGGGCATCGCCCTCGCCTTCTTCGGTACGGTGCTGACCTATCTGGCGGCCCAGGGCGTGCTCGGGGAGGGCCTGCCGGCGCTGGCCTGGCACCGCATCCTCGGGGCGGCGCCGCGGCTCGATCCGGCCCTGCTCGACCTCGCCTTCGTCTTCGTGCTGGTGGGCTACGGCACCAAGGTGGGCCTCGTGCCGCTGCACGCCTGGCTGCCCGACGCCCACGCCGAAGGCCCCACACCGATCTCGGCCGTGCTCTCGGGCCTGCTGCTCAACGTCGCGCTCCACGCGCTGCTGCGCTTCCGCATGATCGTGGCCGCCCATCCCGACGCGCTCGCACCGGGACCGCTCATGATCGCGGCCGGTCTCGCCTCCCTGTCCTTCGCCGCCTTCATGCTGTACCGGCGGCGCGACATCAAGCGATTCTTCGCGTACAGTTCCATCGAGCACATGGGCATCGCCACCTTCGCCTTCGGCGTCGGCGGTCCCGTGGCCAACTTCGCCGGCCTGCTGCACATGGCCATGCACAGTCTCACCAAGTCGGCCATCTTCATGGCGGTGGGCCACGTCGCCCAGGCCTGCGGCACCCAGAAGTTCGCCGAGCTCGGCGGCCTCGTGCGCAGCCATCCGCGCCTCGCCTTCGCCCTGGGCTGCGGCATGGTGGCGATCGCCGGCCTGCCACCCTTCGGGGTGTTCACGAGCGAGTTCCTCGTGCTGGGCTCCGCCTTCGCCACCCGACCGCTGTTCGCCCTGCCGCTCGCCGCCGGGCTGCTCGTCGCCCTCGGTGCGCTGCTGCTGCGGATGCTCGACGTGCTCTTCGGCGAGGCGAAGGCGCCGGCCGCGCCGGTGCGCGCCGCCTGGTGGCCGCTCTGGCTCCACCTCGCCCTCGTGCTCGCCGCCGGCATCCTCCTGCCCGACCCGGTGGTGCAGTGGTTCCGGCGCGTTGCCGCCCTGCTCGGATGAGGCCACGATGGATCCGCTGCTCTCACGTCTCGCCGGTCTGTCCCCGGAGCCCGACCACCGGCCGTGGCCGCGCTACCGGGTGGACGTCGGGCTGTGGCTGCGGCTGCGCGAGGACCTCGCCGCCGGCCGGCTCGACCTGCTCGCCGAGTTCGCCGAACCGGAGGAGGTCCACGCGGTCCTCTTCCGGCCCTCGCCGCCCGGGCTCGCGGTCGCGAGCCTGCCGTGTCCCGACGGCCGCTTCCCCGCCCTCGCCGCCCTCCACCTGCCGGCGGTGCGCTTCGAGCGGGCGATCCGCGATCTCGTGGGGCTGGAGCCGGAAGGACTGCCCGATCGCCGCCCCTGGCTCGACCACGGCCGCTGGCCCCTCACCCGTCCCCTCGCGTCCGCACCGGGCCCGGCGGCAGACGCCGCCGACTACCCCTTCCTGCCGGTCGAGGGCGAGGGGCTGCACCAGATCCCGGTGGGCCCGATCCACGCCGGCATCATCGAGCCCGGTCACTTCCGCTTCACCGCCGCCGGCGAGACGGTGGTTCGCCTCGAGGAGCGGCTGGGCTGGGTGCACAAGGGCATCGAGGCGCGGCTGCGCGGCACCGGCATCGACGACGCGGCGCGCATCGTGGCCCGGGTCTCGGGCGACAGCACGGTGGCCTGGTCGTGGGCCTTCGCCCGGGCGGTGGAGGCGGCCTGCGGGGTGGAGCCGCCGCCGCGGGCGGAGTGGCTGCGGGCGCTCCTGCTGGAGCTCGAGCGCCTCGCCAACCACATCGGCGACATCGGCGCCATCTGCAACGATGCCGCCTTCCGCCTGATCCACGCCCACTGCGGCATCCTGCGCGAGCGGGTGCGCCGGGCGACGGCGGAACTCACCGGCCACCGCTTCGCCATGGACCGCGTCGTCCCGGGCGGCGTGCGCATCGACCCGGACGCGGCCGCCTTGGCCCGCCTGCGGCGGCTCGCCGACGAGCTCGGTCCGGCCTTCGAGGAGATCGTCGCGGCCTACGACGACACGCCCTCGCTCCTCGACCGTACCGCCGGCACCGGCCGTCTCGATCCCGCCCTCGCCCGCCGCTTCGCCGCCGGCGGGCACGTGGGGCGCGCTTCGGGCCGCGCCTTCGACAGCCGGGCACAGCTCGCTCCGTCACCCTACGACGCGCTCGGTTTTTCTCCCGCGCTGCGCGAAGCCGGCGACGTGGACGCACGGGTGTGGGTGCGCATCGACGAGGTGCGCGAGAGCCTGCGGCTGATCGCGGCCATCCTCGACGGACTGCCGGGAGGACCGGTGCGCGTCGAGGTGCCGCGGCGGGCGGGCTGCGGCCTCGGGATCGCCGAATCCTTCCGCGGCGAGGTGCTGGTCTGGCTGCGGCTCGATGCCGAAGGACGGGTGGTCCGCTGCCATCCCCGCGATCCCTCGTGGCTGCAGTGGCCGCTGCTCGAAGCCGCCATCGAGGGCAACATCGTCGCCGACTTTCCGCTCTGCAACAAGAGTTTCAACTGTTCGTACTCCGGCCACGACCTGTGAGGACTGTCCCATGCTCCGGCTCTACCTGCGTTCGCTGTTCGCCCCGCCGGTGAGCGAGCCACCGCCGGAACCCGATCCGCGGGCCCTCGACGAGCTCGCCCGGGCGCTGGCGCAGCGCGCCCGTCACCGCCTCGGCCGTTCGCTGGCGATCCGTCAGGTGGACGCCGGCTCGTGCAACGGCTGCGAACTCGAGATCCACGCACTCGACAGCGCCGTCTACGCCCTCGAGCGCCACGGCATCCGCTTCGTCGCCTCGCCCAAGCACGCCGACGTGCTGCTGGTGACGGGACCGGTGACCCGCAACATGGCCTTCGCCCTGCAGCGCGCCTTCGACTGCACCCCGCCGCCGCGCTGGGTGGTGGCGGCCGGCGACTGTGCCTGCGGCTGCGGGGTGTTCGCGCCCTCCTACGCCCTCGCGGGGGAGGACGGAGCGGTGGAGCGGGTGATCCCGGTGGACCTCCACATCCGCGGCTGTCCGCCCACGCCGCTCGACCTGCTGCGCGGTCTGCTGGCACTGCTGGAAGCGGCCGACGGCCGGATCGCGCCGGCCGCCGGCGTCCCGCCGCGGACGGGCTGAAGGCGTCTTCGCCGCGGGCTGCACCTCGCGCCGAGCCCCGACGGCGTCGGGTGGGAGAGCGTCGACGGGGTCCGGCAGGGCGGATCGCGCGGGTCGCTTCGCGTCGCCCCGGGGACGCGCCATCCGTGGCCTGCGGGCGGGCGTCACGGGTGCGCGCGAAGGGGAGGGGAGCTCCCGCCTCCGAGGAGATCGGGCCGTGGGGCCGCGCGCACGTCCCGGCCCTGCGCATCGACCTCGCGCAGGCTGCCTCCGGCGAGCGGATCGTGGCGTCGACGCCCCCTGCTCCGGCTGAGACCTGCTGACAGCCTCAGGTGGAAGACGCGCCGGAGCGGCGTGACGCATCGGGCCGCATCTTGCCGGATCTCCGCCCATCTCGCCGGATCTCGGCGCATCCCGCCCCATCGGAGCCGCTCCGCGGCGGATCCGGCCGGTCCCTTTGCCGGCGGCCCGTAGCGATCTGCGGCCCCGCAGGCGGCCTCGGGGGCGGCCGCGGCGCCCGCCGGCGCGGGTCCCGTCTCCGGCGGTCAGCGCCTCTCGGCATCCCTTCCGCAGCAGGGCAAGTGGCCGGACGACCTCCCTCCGGAAATCCGCCGCGCGCAAGGGGTTACGAGGCCGATCAGCGGGATTCAGTCGTACACGAAAAGTTCGGCAAAATGCGCGCGGGGGTTGTACGAACCCGCGTGGAGCACGCGTGCGGGCGGAGCGGGGAAAACCTTTACGCCCCAACGCCTTCGCCGCTCCCGCCCGCGGCGCTCCCGGACGCCTCCACGATGTCACGAAGCGCGCACCGAGGGAAGTCTCAGCAGGTGTCAGCAACGCCCCTCGACTTCCCCGCCAGCACCGCGGCGGCCAGCACGGATCGCCGGGGCGGTCAAGGGCCCGCGGACCGCCGCGGCGGAGTCACCCTCGCGCCGATCCATGCCGCTCCCGCCGAGGGGCGCCGCAGCGGCTGCGGGACGGTGGGAGCCTTGCGCCGGTGATCCGCAACGCCGGCGCGGCCTGGCGGGTGTGCCGCCTCGTGCGGGACGGGCGGCTGCGCGATCCCGGCACCGGCCGGGGCGACCCGGACAGCGGACGCGCGCCGCCGAAGCCAGTGCCGCGCCGTTTCCCCGGCGCCGCATCCGCGACGGGAGCGGCGGGCAGTCCCCGGTCGCTGCCAGGCGCAGGTCGGAGAGAAGAGGGCGGAGAAGGCTGCACGCCGGCGCGAGGCCGGCGCCGGCGGGGCGCCGGCGGCTCATGGTGTCGCCGACGGGTGCGTCGGGGCCCTCTCCGCGACCTGCGGCGGGATCTGCGGATCGCTCCGTGCCGTCGGGGCGGCCGAGCCCCGTCGCCCCGGCAGCCCGCTCGATGGACCGCAGGATGGCAGATCCCCGAGGCGGCGGTCCGGGTCCGCTCCCGCACCCCGTCTCCCGCTCATCCTGCCGGTCGGCGTCCCGTCCTGCGGCGTGGTCCGCTGCCATAAAGCCTTGGGCAGTGAACCGGGGCCGGATGCCGCGCGTAACAGGGTCGGTCCAACCCGAGGGAGAGCATGACTGCGATCGCTCGCAGGCCGGTCCTCGCGGCGGCCCTCTCGCTGTGCCTCCTGCCGCTCCGCGGCGTGCCGGCCGCCGAAGCCGCGTCGGTATGGGAGATCGGCTTCGAGGCGCTCGAGGGCGGGCCCCTGCCGCTCGCGCGGTTCCGCGGGCGGGTGTTGCTCGTCGTCAACACCGCGTCCTTCTGCGGCTTCACCCCGCAGTTCCGCGCACTGCAGCAGTTGTGGGAGCATTACCGCGAACGCGGTCTCGTGGTGATCGGTGTGTCGTCCGACAGTTTCCGGCAGGAGGCGGACAGTCGCGCCCGCGTGCGCGAAGTGTGCGACGTCTACGGAGTCGATTTCCCGATGACGGCGACGGTGCCGGTGGTCGGTCCGGATGCACACCCGTTCTTCCGCTGGGTGGCGGCGAAGGCGGGAACGGCGGCCCTGCCCCAGTGGAACTTCAACAAGTACCTGATCGGCCGCGACGGTGAGCTGCTCGGTTATTGGCGGAGTTTCACCTCTCCCCTGTCGCCGGAGGTGACGCAGGCCATCGAACGCGCGCTCGCGGCTCCGCCTGCCGGCTGACGGAACGCCCGCACCACTCCTCGCTTGCGGAGGTCCGGTCGTGGCTCCCATCCTGATCTTCGGTGCCACCGGCGGCATCGGCTCGGCCCTTGCGCGACGGCTGCAGCGTGACGGGCACGATCTCTTCCTCACCGCGCGCGATGGGGCGAAGCCGGAAGCACTTGCCCGGCAACTCGGCGTGCCCTGCGGCTCGGCGGACGTGCTCGACGAGACTGCGCTCGCGGCCGTCGTCGAAGCGGCGGTCGCACACGGGCAGGGCCGGCTCGCGGGTCTCGCCTACTGTGTCGGCTCCATCCCGCTGGCCCCGCTCGCCCGTCTCTCCTCCCGGGATTTCCTCGACGCGTTCCGGCTGAACGCGCTCGCCGCCGCGCTCGCCGTGCGGGCGGCGGCCGGTGCCCTCGCCGCCGCGAGGGGATCGGTCGTGCTCGTCTCCTCGGTGGCCGCGACCGTGGGCTTTCCCCAGCACGCGGCAATCTCGGCCGCCAAGGGGGCGGTCGAGGGACTGGTGCGGGCGCTCGCCGCCGAACTCGCACCCGATGTGCGGGTCAACGCCGTGGCCCCGAGCCTCGTGCGCACGCCGCTCACCGCGAAGTTCACGGCGGACGGACGGGTCGCGCAGGCCATCGCCCGTCTGCACGCGCTCCCCCGCCTCGGCGAGCCGGAAGACGTGGCGGCCGCGATGGCCTTCCTGCTGTCCGGCGAGAGCGGCTGGATCACGGGCGAGGTCCTGGCCGTCGACGGCGGCCGCCGGCATGTGCGGAGCCGCG
>BEIP01000042.1 GCA_002898955.1 bacterium HR39
GGCAGGCGTTCGAGCTGCGCGCGGGCGTACTCGCGCACTTCGGCGAGCGGCGGCAGCGGACCGATGCGCCGGCCCCCGCGCATCACCGGACGCAGCAGCGGCTCGCCCTCCACCTCCTCGCCTTCGAGGGCGATCACGTCCCCCGCCATCACCCCGTCCGCGTGGCGGCGGAAGACCTGCTTGCGGCCGGGCAGGGTGGCCTTGCCCTCGGACAGCTTGCAGCGGGGCCTGCCGGCGTATTCCACCAGCTTGTAGGCGCAGTCGAGCGAGGCCCAGTCGTTGGAGGTGGTCAGACTCGTGCCGATGCCGTAGCCGTCGATGGGCACGCCCTCGGCCAGGTGACGCGCGATCACGTACTCGTCGATGCCGCCGCTCGCGAGGATGCGCACCTCCGGAAGCCCGCCCTCGTCGAGGATGCGCCGCACCCTGCGGGCGTGCTCGGCGAGATCGCCCGAGTCGATGCGCACGCCGTGGATGCGGATGCCTTCCGCGGCGAGCTGCGGCGCGAGCTCCACCACCTTCCTGGCGGCGCGCTCGGTGTCGTAGGTGTCGATCAGGAACACCACCGCCTGCGGCCGGGCGCGGGCGAAGTGGAGGAAGGCCTCGGTCTCGTCCTCGTGGGCCTGGATGAAGGAGTGGGCCATGGTGCCGAAGATGGGGATCCCGAAGATCGGCTCGGCCGGCACGGTGGCGGTGCCGGCGAAGCCGACGATGTAGGAGGCCCGCGCGGCGAGCAGTCCGGCCTCCGCGCCGTGCGCCCGGCGCAGGCCGAAGTCGACGAGCGTGCGTCCCGCCGCCGCCAGCACCATGCGCGCCGCCTTGCTGGCGATCAGCGTCTGGAAGTGCAGCAGGTTGATGATGCGCGTTTCCAGGAACTGCGCCACCGGCAGCGGGGCAGTGACCCGCAGGATGGGTTCGTTGGCGAAGACCACCGTGCCCTCGGGCACGGCGTCCACGTCGCCGGAAAAGCGCCACCCGGCGAAGAGCTCGACGGTGGATTCGGGAAAGCGGCCGCTCTCGCGCAGCCAGCGCAGCTCCCGTTCGCCGAAGCGGGCCGTTTCCAGGAACTCCACCACCTGTTCGAGGCCGGCAGCGACCAGGAAGTTGCGGCACGGCGGCAGCGTGCGCACGAAGAACTCGAAGCTCGCCGTCGCCGTCATCCCGGCCTCGAGATAGGCCTCGTACATGTTGAGCTCGTAGAGATCGGTGAGCAGCGGCGTGCGGCAGATGTCGAAGCCGTAGAACGGCTCCTGCGGCGCTGCGGCCTCGCTCATCGCCATCTCTCCCGCACTGGAGTGACGCTCCCGGCCCGCCTGCCAAGGGCGTGGAACCGGCCCCGCTCGCGGTCTAGTCCTCCGGAGCCGCCTCGGCGAGGGCCGCCACCACCTCCTCGTCGTCGATCTGGCGGAAGTCGTCGTAGAACTGCCCCACCGCCATGAACCACTCGGATGTGTGGAGGCAGACGGTCTCGTCCGCCTCGCCGGAAAGGCGGGCGAGGCTGTCGGGCGGCGCCACCGGCACGGCGAGGATCACCTTCTTCGGCCCCTTCCGCCGCACCGCGCGCAGCGCGGCCAGCATGGTGGCGCCGGTGGCGATGCCGTCGTCCACCACGATGGCGGTGCGCCCCTCCACCGGCGCCGGGGCCCGGCCGGCGAGATAGCGCGCCTTCCGGCGGGCGATCTCGGCGAGCTCCTTCTCCTTCCGGGATTGGAGATAGGCGTCGCTCGCGCCGGTCATCCGCCGCACGTCCTCGTTGACCACCAGCACCGGATGCTCGCCGTTCGCCACCGCCCCCAGCGCGAGCTCCGGCTGGCCCGGCGCGCCGATCTTGCGCACCATGACGAGATCGAGCGGACATCCGAGCGCCCGCGCGATCTCGAGCCCCACCGGCACGCCGCCGCGCGGCAGCGCCAGCACCACGCAGGGCGGCTCCACCCGGTCCTTCAGGGCCTCGGCCAGCAGGCGCCCGGCCTCGCTGCGGTCGCGAAAGCGCATGATCTCCTCCCGGCGCCGGAGCGCTTTGTGGCATCCGTCACGTTTTCCCTTGCGCGCCCGGGCCGGAGCGGCCTTTTTCGGGCCCGGTGCGGCGACCTCGCAGGGGATCGCGTGACGTGTTCCGGCTCTACCATGTGCCCCTCTGTCCGTTCTGCCGCAAGGTGCGGGTGGCGCTGCGGGAGAAGGGCCTGCCCTTCGAGCTCGCCGAGGTGGAGCCCTGGCGGGCGGGCGAGGAGTTCCGCCGCCTCAACCCGCTCGGCCTCGTGCCGGTGCTCGACCACGACGGCCTCGTGGTCTGCGATTCCAACGCCATCTGCGAATATCTCGACGAGCTCGCGCCCGAGACCACGCTCTACGGCCGCACGCTCGCCCAGCGGGCCGAGACCCGCCGGCTGGTCTTCTGGTTCGACGTGGAGTTCCGCCGCGAGGTGACCGACCGGCTGTGGGGCGGGAAGCTGCTCGCGCGCATGAAGCGCAGCGGCCATCCCGATTCGGAGGCCATGCGCGGCGGTGCGCGGGCGCTCCGCGATCACCTCGCCTATCTCTCCGAGCTCTACGAGGCGCGCCGCTGGCTCGCCGGCGACGACTTCTCCATGGCCGACATCACCGCCGCGGCGCATCTGTCGGTGCTGGACTATCTCGGCGACGTGCCCTGGGACTCCTTCCCGGCGGCGCGCGAGTGGTACGCCCGGGTGAAATCGCGCCCGAGCTTCCGCCCGCTGCTCGCGGACCGGGTGGTGGGGATCCGCCCGCCCGCCTGGTACGACGACCTCGACTTCTGAACCCCGCGGGCCGCGTTGCCCGCCCCGCCGGCGCCCCCTACCTTGGCCGCGCCGGACGTCTTCCACGGGCCAAGGGGGATCGGGCATGCGCGTTTCCCGCTACTTCATGCCGGTGCTGCGCGAGGATCCGGCCGAGGCGGAGATCGTCTCGCACCGGCTCATGCTCCGCTGCGGCATGATCCAGCAGGCGGCGGCCGGCATCTACAACTGGCTGCCGCTGGGCTTCCGCGTGCTCAGGAAGGTGGAGCAGATCTGCCGCGAGGAGATGGAGCGGGCCGGCGCCATCGAGATCCTGATGCCGACCATCCAGCCGGCGAGCTGGTGGAAGGAGAGCGGCCGCTACGAGGCCTACGGCAAGGAGATGCTGCGCATCCGCGACCGCCACGACCGCGAGATGCTCTACGGCCCGACCAACGAGGAGAACGTGGTCGACATCTTCCGCCGCCACGTGAAGAGCTACCGCCAGCTGCCGCTCAACCTCTTCCACATCCAGTGGAAGTTCCGCGACGAGATCCGCCCGCGCTTCGGCGTCATGCGCGGCCGCGAATTCCTGATGAAGGACGCCTACAGCTTCGACCTCGACTACGAGGGTGCGAAGCGCTCCTACGAGAACATGTTCGTGGCCTATCTGCGCACCTTCAGGCGCATGGGCCTCGTCGCCATCCCGATGATCGCCGAGAGCGGCCCCATCGGCGGCAACATGAGCCACGAGTTCCAGATCCTCGCCTCCACCGGCGAGAGCGTGGTCTACTACGACGCCGCCTTCGAGGAGATCGACTTCTCGGTGGACGAGGTGGACGTCGGGCGTCTCACCTCGCTCTATGCCGCCGTCGAGGAACGCCACGATCCCGAAAAGTGCCCGGTGCCGCCCGAGCGGCTGAAGAAGGCGCGCGGTATCGAGGTCGGCCACATCTTCTACTTTGGCACCAAGTATTCCAGGCCCATGGGCGCCACCGTCAGCGGACCGGACGGGCGCGAGGTCTACGTGGAGATGGGCTCCTACGGCATCGGCGTCTCGCGGCTCGTGGGCGCCATCATCGAGGCCCACCACGACGAGAAGGGCATCGTCTGGCCCGAATCCGTCGCGCCGTTCAAGGTGGCGCTCATCGGGCTGCGCCTCGACGACGAGGCCTGCCGGAAGATGGCCGACGGGCTCTACGAGAAGATGCTGAACGCCGGCATCGAGGTGCTCTACGACGACACCGACGAACGGCCGGGCAGCAAGTTCACCACCATGGAGCTCATCGGCATCCCCTGGCAGGTGGTGGTGGGCCCGCGCAGCGTCCGCCAGGGCGTGGTGGAGCTGAAGCACCGCGCCACCGGCGAGAGCTTCGAGCTCTCGCCCGAGGCGGTGCTGAACCGGCTCGCCGGCTGAGATGTTCGCCCGCGCCGAGCGGCTGGTCGCGCTGCGCTATCTGCGCCCGCGCCGCGAGGAAGGCTTCGTCTCCTTCGTCGCCGGTTTCGCCCTGCTCGGCATCGCGCTCGGAGTGGCCACCCTCATCGTGGTCATGGCGGTGATGAACGGCTTTCGCGCCGAGCTGCTCGCGCGGGTGCTCGGCTTCAACGGCCACGTCACCGCCGTCACCGGGCCCGCCGGCCTCGCCGGCTGGGAGCGGGCGGTGGAGGAGATCCGCCGCATCCCCGGCGTCACCCACGTCTTTCCCTATGTGGAAGGACAGGCGCTGGCCTCGGCCAACGGCGTGGCGAGCGGGGTGATCGTGCGCGGCGTGCGGCCCGCCGAGCTCGCCGCCCTGCCGCTCTTCGAGGGCGCCCTGAAGACCGGCCGGCCGGAGGATCTGCAGCGGCCCGGCGCGGTGTTCGTGGGAAGCCGCATGGCCCAGCGCATGGCCATCGGGCCGGGCGATCGCCTCACGCTGATCTCGCCGCGCGGCACCGCCACCGTCTTCGGCACGGTCCCCCGCATCGAGGGTTTCCTGGTGGCGGGCATCTTCGAAGTCGGCATGTACGAATACGACAACGGGTTCGTCTACATGCCGATGGCGGATGCCCAGCGCTACTTCCAGCTTCCGGAGCGCGTCAACACCATCCAGATCTTCGTCGCCGATCCCGATCGCGTGGAAGAATGGGTGCCGCGCATCGCCGCGCTGCTGCCGGGAGTCGCGCTGGTCGACTGGAAGCGCCTCAATTCCCACTTCTTCGCGGCGCTGCAGGTCGAGCGCAACGTCATGTTCCTCATCCTCACCCTGATCGTGCTGGTGGCGGCCTTCAACATCCTCACGGGCCTCACCATGCTGGTGCGAAGCCGCGGCGGCGACATCGCCATCCTGCGCACCATGGGCGCGACCCGGGCGGCGGTGGTGCGCATCTTCTTCCTCGCCGGCTCCTTCATCGGGGCGCTGGGCACGCTCGCCGGGCTGGTGCTGGGGCTCGTGGTGGCCCTCAACGCCGACGCGATCCGCCGTTTCCTCGAGGGTCTCACCGGCTTCGAGCTGTGGAGCGCCGAGATCCGCTTCCTCTCGCAGCTTCCCGCGAAGGTGGAGGCGGCGGATGTGTTGAGCGTCGTCGCCATGGCGCTCGTGCTCTCCTTCCTCGCCACCCTCTATCCCGCTTGGCGCGCCGCCCGGCTCGATCCCGTCGAGGCGCTGCGCCATGAGTGAGCCGTGCGCCGCTCCGGTGCTCCTCCTCGAGGGGGTGTGGCGCAGCTTCGTCCAGGGCGACCGGACCATCGAGGTGCTGCGCGGCGTGGACCTCGATCTCGCCCCCGGCACCCTCGCCGCCGTGGTGGGTCCTTCGGGCTCGGGCAAGTCCACGCTTCTGCACGTGAGCGGGCTGCTCGAGCCGCCCACGGCGGGGCGGGTGCGGATCGAGGGGCGCGATGCCGGCGGCCTGCCGGATGCCGAGCGCACCCGGCTGCGGCGCGAGACCATCGGCTTCGTCTACCAGTTCCACCACCTGCTGCGCGACTTCACCGCCCTCGAGAACGTGGTGCTGCCGCAGCTCCTGAAGGGGACGGCCCCTGCCGCCGCGCGCGCCCGCGCCGGGGCGCTCTTGGGCCGTCTCGGCCTCTCCGCGCGCCTCCATCACCGCCCGGCCCAGCTCTCCGGCGGCGAGCAGCAGCGGGTCGCCATCGCCCGGGCGCTCGCCAACGGACCGCGCCTCGTGCTGGCCGACGAGCCCACCGGCAATCTCGATCCGCACACGGCCGAGGACGTCTTCGCGCTGTTCCTGGAGGTGGTGCGCGAAGAGGGGGCGGCGGTGCTGCTCGCCACCCACAACGGCGAGCTGGCGGCGCGCTGCGATCGCGTCTTCACCCTGCGCGAGGGACGGCTTGTGGAGCTCGCCCCCCACGAGGCGCGCGAGCGGCTGGCTCCCCTCCCTCAGGTGCCGGCCTCCTCCAGCTCGCGGCGGTGAGCCTCGGCCAGCCCGGCCAGCGAGAGGAAGCGCAGATCCGGCTCCACCGCTTGCGGCGGCGGTGGGGTGGCCCCACCGGGACGGCCCGCCCGCCGGTCGATCCAGGCCGTCCGCATGCCGGCGCGCTTGGCCGGCACGATGTCGTGGAACAGGCTCTGGGCCACGTGCAGGTGCTCTTCGGGCGCGAAGCCCATCTCGCGCACCGCTTCGGCGAGGGCCCGGAAGTTGCGCGGATCGGGCTTGTAGGAGCCGATGTCCTCGGCGGTGAGCACGAGGTCGAAGTCCACCCCGAGCCGCCGGGCGCTTCCCGCGAAGCTCGCCCGGTCCACGTTCGAGAGGATCACGAGGCGGAAGTGCCGCTTCAGATACGCGAGCGCCTCCGGCGAATCGGGAAAGGCCGGCCAGTCGGGCACCGAGCGGCCGAAGGATTGCGCCTCCTCGTCGGTGACGGGGATTCCCGCATCGGCCGCCATGCGCCGCAGCACGTGCGCGAGCAGCTCGGCATAGCGCATCCGCGGCGTGGCCCGCTGCTGGGCGGATTCGTGGCGGGCGAAGAGATCCAGCAGCTCCTCGCGCGACAGCCCCGCGCGGCGGGCGAAGTCCGCCAGCGCTTCGGCGATGCCCGTCTCCCAGTCGATCAGCGTGCCGTAGCAGTCGAAGCTCAGCACCCGCACGTCCGCAAGGCGCACCACGGCTCTCTCCCCGATGCCGGCGGCGGTGTGGCGGCCACGGCGAACGCCGTCAATGCCCCGGCAGCGGGGAGTCGCGCGCCGAGTGCGCCCGTGGCCGGCCGGCACTGGGCGCCGGCGCCGCCGCGTGGTAGATCGGACCCGACGTTCGCCGACGGAGAGCGGATCCGCCGCATGTTCGACACGCCGTTCCGCCGCTGGCTCGCCGCCGGCTGGGTGCTGGGGTGGGTGGTGATCGCCTGGGCCATGCTGGTGCCGCTGGACGACGTGGACGTGCCCGACCGGGTCGTCCACTTCGCCGTCTTCTTCGTCATGACCGCGGCCGCCCTGTCCTTCTGCCTCACCCATCGCGGCCTGCTGCTGGTCACGGGCGTGAGCCTCCTCCTCGGCGCCGGGCTGGAATGGGCCCAGAGCTTCGTGCCCTGGCGGCACTTCGATCCGCTCGACATGGCCACCAATTTCGGCGGGGCGCTGGCGGGCTACGTGGTGGCCGCCTTCGTGCTCGGCTTCGCGGCGATGCAGGCGGGGCGCGCGCGATGAAGGCCTGGCGACGGACCGCGCGGCGCGGGCTGCTCGCCCTCCTCCTCGGCCTGCTGCTCGCCCTCGCGGCGCTGCCGGCTCTTGCCCGCGAGGCCGGGGACGCCGGCGAGCTCGTGCGCATCGCCCGCGAGCTGGGCCTCGACGACGTGGACGGCTTCGTCGAGGCGGTGGTCTCGGTGTGCCGCGCCGGCCGCCTGCCGCCGCGCTACATCACCAAGGGCGCGGCGCGCGAGCTCGGCTGGCGGCCCGGGCGGGACCTGTGCGTGTTCGCGCCCGGCCGCATCCTCGGCGGTGACCGCTTCCACAACCGCGAGCGGCGGCTGCCCGAAGCGCCGGGGCGGCGCTGGTACGAGGCCGATCTCGACCACGCCTGCGGCCGCCGCGGGCCGAAGCGTCTGGTCTTCTCCAGCGACCGCCTCGTCTTCGTCACCGTCGACCACTACCGCAGCTTCCGGAGGGTGCCGTGTCCGCAGTCCGCACCGTCCGCATCGGACCGCAACTCCGCACCCCCGCCGAGGTGATCGCGCACATCGCCCGCGGACTCGGCGCACCCGACTGGTTCGGCCACAATCTCGACGCCCTGTTCGACTTCCTCACCACC
>BEIP01000043.1 GCA_002898955.1 bacterium HR39
GCGAGCGGCACGAGGTCCCGGGCGGGTGCGGCCTCCGCCGCGGCGAGCACGCGGCGGGCGAGCAGGTCCGGCGGCGCCCCGGCGAGGCCGCCGACACGGGCCAGCTCCGCCACGGCGAACCGGGCCGCGCGTTCGTCGCCCAGATCGGTGCGGCCCATGAGCCGCGTCGCATCCGTGAGCGTGGCCTGCACCAAGAGAAGATGCCCGGCGGCGAGCGCCGCCTCCAGCTCGGCGGGAGGGACGCGCCCGCGCACCTCGCCTTCCGGCAGCAGACGCGCCTTCGCGAAGACGGCCGCGAGCGGGGGCGGCAGCTCCGCTTCCACACCCTCGGGCCGATAGAGCAGGCGTGCGGAGTCCCCGTCCGGTGCCTCTGCCACGCGTGCGAACAGGTCTGCCGTCTCGGGCCGCAGCCGCGCCATGCGGCAGGCGGGAACCGCCCTCGCATCCGTCGCCACCAGGCCCTGTCCGGGCTCGACCGCTAGGACCGAATCGCCGGCGAGCGCGGGGAGGTCCACGACCCTCACATCCCCCTCCCCGGTCACCGCGAGGAGCCTCGCGGGGCCGCCGCCGAGATCGGCGAGGAACAGCGGCAGCATGCTGGAGGTACGCGCGAGCAGCCGCAGCGCCGCGAGCCGGGCATTCCCGAGAGCCCGCGGGTCCGCGACCGCCCGCTCGGGCGGAAGGGGAGTGCCATCGGCACCCGGCACCAGCAGCGGCGCGCGCACGCCGGCGGCCGTGAGGGCCGTGGCCAGCTCCCGCAGGGCCCGCGCGCCCTCTTCGCCGCCATCCGGCACCACCACCGCCGCGGCCACCTCGCGCACCCGCGGCCCCAGCCCCTCCACGAGCCGCGCGAGGCGGCGCGCAGGCGTGCCCTCCTCGCGGAAGCACAGGGCGCGCGCCACGATGCGGCCATCGCGCCCCGTCAGCAGCGCCTTGGCGGCGCTGCACCCGAGATCGATGCCGAGGAGGAGACCGCCTTCCACCTGCGTGTTCTCCAGTGTACGGCTGCAGGGGTACGCCTTTCGCCCCGGCGGTGCAAGAGTCACCGCGACGGCGGCCGGAGGCGGCACCTCTCGCCCGGGCGACGCGGGGGTGTTAGAAGGCGGGCGGCCCTCTTCCGGACCTGCGTCGCGGTGGATCGCGAGGCCCTCTTCGCCCCCTTCACGCGCATCGGGGTGCGCGACCTCGAGGCCTTCGAGGACGCCGAGGCCGCCGTGGCGCGCATCACCGCCCTCTACGAGGACGCCGTGAACGCACTGCGCGAGGCCTTCTCCGCCTGGCTGCACGAGGGGCGCGAGCCGCAGGGGCTCGATGCGTGCTATCCCTATCTCGGCATCGTGGTGCCGCCCGAGCGTCTGCGCCTCGACGGGCGGCTCGCCTACGGGGTGGTGCACGATCCCGGCGCCTACGGCACCACTTTGACCCGGCCCGACCTCTTCCGCGACTACGACCTCGGCCAGATCGCGCTGCTGTTGCGCCACCACGGCGTGCCGGTGGTGGTGGGCCGCAGCCGCCGTCCCATCGCGCTCCCCTACGTGGTGGACGAGCTGATGGCGCAGGTGCCGGCCCGGCGGCTCGAGCGCCTCGCCCACCTCTTCCCGCTGCCCGATCTGGCCCACACCGACGATTCCATCGCCAACGGCACCTGGCGCGGCGGACCGGACGAGCCGCGGCCGCTCGCGCTGTTCACCGCCGAGCGGGTGGACTATTCGCTGCATCGCATCGCCCACTACACCGGCACCTCGCCCGAGCACGTCCAGCGCTTCGTGCTGCTCACCAACTACGAGCGCTACGTGGAGCACTTCCGCGAGCTCGGCCTGCAGATGGTGGCGGAAGGGCGGGAGGGGGCGGTGGCCTTCGTCGCGCCGGGTGATGTCATCCACCGGCCCGACGGCAGCCGCGAGGGCACGCCGCCGCGTCATCTGCCGCAGATGCCGGCTTGGCACATCGTGCGTCCGGACCGGCGCGGGGTGACGCTCGTCAACATCGGCGTCGGCCCCTCGAATGCCCGCACCATCACCGACCATCTGGCGGTGCTGCGCCCCCACTGCTGGCTCATGCTGGGCCACTGCGCGGGGCTGCGGCGCAGCCAGCAGCTCGGCGACTACGTGCTGGCGCACGGTTACGTGCGCGAGGACCACGTGCTGGATCAGGAGGTGCCGCCCTTCGTGCCGGTGCCGCCCATCGCCGAGGTGCAGATCGCGCTGCAGGATGCGGTGGCCCGCGTCACCGGCCTCTCCGGGCTCGACCTCAAGACCCGCATGCGCACCGGCACCGTCGCCACCACGGCGAACCGCAACTGGGAGCTGCGCTACCGCGAGCTCTACGAGCGTCTCTCCCAGTCGCGGGCGATCGCGGTGGACATGGAGAGCGCCACCATCGCCGCCAACGGCCTGCGCTTCCGCGTCCCCTACGGCACGCTGCTGTGCGTATCCGACCGACCGCTGCACGGCGAGATCAAGCTGCGCGGCATGGCGAGCCGCTTCTACCGCGAGCGGGTGCACCAGCACCTGCTGATCGGCATGGAGGCGGTGCGCATCCTGCGCGACGAGATGGGCGTCGAGCGCCTGCACTCGCGCAAGCTGAGGAGCTTCGACGAGCCTGCCTTCCGCTGAGGGGAACGCGCGCCGTGGAGCAGCGCCTGCGCACCTTCACCCTGGTCTTCGCGGCTCTGGCCGGTGCCTTCGCCGTGGCCGGCGCGGCCCTCGCCGCCCACGGGCTGGAGGGCCGGGCGGCGCTGTGGATGGAGCGGGCATCCCTTCAGGCGGCCGTCCACGCCCTGGCACTGCTCGCCGCGGCCGCGCTGGGGCTCGCGCGGTCCGCGGTGGTCGCGGCCTTCGCCGGCGGAATCGTGCTGTTCTCGGGAAGCCTCGCCGCCATGGCCCTCGGTGCGCCGCAGGCGCTGGCCCGCATCACCCCGGTGGGCGGCACGCTGTTCATCGCCGGCTGGCTGCTGCTGGCGTGGTCCGCGCTGCGAGCGCGGGGGCAGGGTCCAGGAAGCGGCGGATGAGGGGTGCGCCGGCGAGCCCCCACGGGCGGGTGCGGTCCTCGCGCACGATGGCGAAAAGCCTTCCGTCCACCACCACCGGCGCCCCCAGCCGCTCGGGCGCATCGGCTTCGGGCAGCCACAGCTCCGGCGTCCCGCCGTCGCCCGCGGGCTGCGTGAGGCGCTCCGCCGGGCCTCCCGCGAGCGGCAGCGGCGGGCCTTCGCGCGGCACCCACAGCAGCGCCAGATCCGCGAGGGGATCGCTGCGCTCGACCAGTGCGTAGGCGATGCGCCCCGCACCGTCCTCCACCGGGACGAGCGAACCCTCGGGCAGGGCGTGGGCGATGGTGAGCAGCAGATCCGGCGCCACGTGGACGGCCAGCGCCCGCACGGCGCCTCCTTCGCGGATGCGCACCACCGAGGTGCTGGCGCGCCGCGGCAGGCGGGCCGGATCGAGTCCGCCCGTGGCGTCCGCGCGCTCGCCCTGCAGGATCCCGCCCGCGGGTTCCGGTCCTGCCGCCGACATGTCACCCGCCGCCGGTCGCAGGGCGGCGAGGCGGCGGGCCGTGAGCGCCGCGAGGTCCACCGGACGCGGCGGACCGGAGGCGAGACGCCGCAGGCCCGCGGCCAGCTCCCCTGCGTGCGGAAGCGGAGGAGCGTGGGCGATGCGGTGCAGCTCGGCGCGATCCGCCACCAGCACGACGCCCTCGGGCAGGGTGGAATCGCGCGGATCGCGCGAGAGCGGGATCGCGAGCAGCCGCTCGCCGCGGAAGGGGACCGCGCCGCTCCAGCCGTGGCCCGTGCCGTCCACGAGCGCCACCTCGGCCGTGCCCTCCACCACCAGCCGCCAGGCCTCCGCCTCGTAGCGGTAGCGGGCGGTGGCGGGCTCCTCCACGTAGACGGGCGCGCGCTCCAGTTCGGCCTTCAGCTCGCGGATCTCGGAACCGGAGACGGCATCGCTCACGAAGCCGATCACCGCGGAGCCCAGGAGGCCCACCACGTCCAGCAGCGGATCTCCGGTCCCGGGTGCCCGGCGCGTGCGCTCCGCTCCGCCCTCCAGCTCCCGGAGGCGCGCTTCGAGTTCGCGGCGCTTCGGATTGACGCGCCGGCGCTGGCCGGCCGGCCGCTCGCCCTCGAGGGTGATAACCCCTTCCGGCAGCAGGCGCACATCCGCGAGGTCCACCGCTCCCACCACGATGCGACAGCCGGTGCCGGTCTCGCCCCCTTCCGCGGGGGCCCGGCCCCCCTCCACCACCGGCAGGGCGGCGAGCCGGGCAGTATCCCTCAGGGCCGGCCCGCAGGCTCCCGCCTCGTCCGGGGACGGACCGGCGGCGGGCTCGGGCAGCTCGGCGGAGGGAACGGCGGCGCAGCCGGCGACGAGCGGCAGCAGGACGAGGATGGGAAGACGTCGGCGGCCCGGCACGGCCGGCTCCTCCTCGCGCGCACCTCGCGGCGGAGCCTGCCACGGACGGGAGTGGTTTTCAACCTCTGATTGATTGTGCGGCTTCCGTGGCCGCCGCCTGCGCGATCACGGCGCGCACCTCCTCCAGCACCTCGTGCAGCAGCGCCGGATCCTCGCACTCCACCATGACACGGATCACCGGCTCGGTGCCCGAGGGGCGCACCAACAGCCGGCCGCGGCCGGCGAGACGCCGCTCCGCCTCCGCGATCGCCGCACGTACCGCGTCGCGCTCCAGCACGCTGCGCTCGGCGCGCAGGTTCACGAGCTCCTGCGGCAGCGGCTCGAAGCAGGGCAGCAGCTCGCCGAGCGGCCGGCCCTCGCGCACCACGATGGCCGCCACCTGCAGCGCCGCCAGCAGTCCGTCGCCGGTGGTGGCGAAGTCGGTGAGGATGATGTGGCCCGACTGCTCGCCGCCGACGTTGAGACCGCGCGCGCGCATCTCCTCCAGCACGTAGCGATCGCCCACCTTCGTGCGCACCAGGTCGAGGCCGAGGCCGGCGAGGAAGCGTTCGAGGCCGAGGTTCGACATCACGGTGGCGGCCACCGCTCCGCCGCGCAGCCGCCCCTCCGCGAGCCAGGAGCGGGCGATCAGCGCGAGGATCTGGTCGCCGTCGACCACGTTGCCCTTCTCGTCCACCAGCACCACCCGGTCGGCATCGCCGTCGAGCGCGATGCCGAGATCGGCCCCGCGCGCCAGGACCTCCGCACGCAGCCGTCCGGGGGCGGTGGCGCCGCAGCCGTCGTTGATGTTGAGCCCGTTGGGCTCGCAACCGATGCGGTGCACCTCCGCCCCGAGCTCGAACAGCAGGTCCGGTGCGATGTGGTAGGCGGCGCCGTGGGCGCAGTCGACGACGACGGACAGGCCGGCGAGGTCGAGCTCGGCCGGCAGGCTGCGCTTGAGGTTCTCCATGTAGCGCCCGCGCGCGTCCTCGATGCGCCGCGCACGCCCCAGATGTTCGGGCTCCACCAGTCCGTCGCCGTCCAGATGCTCCATCAGCCGCTCGATCTCCGCCTCGGCCGCGTCGGAGAGCTTGAAGCCGTCGGGCCCGAACAGCTTGATGCCGTTGTCGCGGTGCGGGTTGTGGGAAGCGGAGATCATGACGCCGACATCGCAGCGCAGGGTGCGGGTGAGGAAGGCGATGCCGGGGGTGGGGATGGGCCCCACCAGCATCACGTCCATGCCCGAGGCGATGAAGCCGGCGGTGAGGGCCGATTCCAGCATGTAGCCGGAGCGGCGGGTGTCCTTGCCGATCACCACCCGGTGGGGCGGGCGGCCGCCGCGGAAGTGCAGCCCCGCCGCGCGACCCAGCGCGAGGGCCACCTCGGCGGTCATGGGCCAGCGGTTGGCGGTGCCGCGGATGCCGTCGGTCCCGAACAGTCTGCGCGTCATGTCGTTGGGCCCCATCGCCCGTGCAGCTGTGATCACATCTCCACCGCAGCGCATAACCCGTGCGGGCCCGCGCCACAAGCGGCGCCGGGCCGCTGCGCGCAGCCGGGGGCATCGGGGCGCGGCCCCGGCGACACACCATGATGCGCGCAGGACCCGCGCCGCCGCTCCACTCCCGGTTCCGCCCGTGTGTCCGGGCGACACGGCGGCCCTTGCCGCCGGCGCGCGGCGGTGCCATGCGCCCGCCGGCACCACCCCGGGACGCCCGTGCAGTCCGCGGCCGAGACCCTCGTCCTCGCCGTCTTCGCCGTGGTCTACCTCGGCATGGCCCTCGGCCGGCTGCCGGGGCTCGCCATCGACCGCACCGGCATCGCGCTGGTCGGGGCCATCGTGCTGCACCTCGCGGGGGTGGTGGACGGAGAGCGGGCCCTCGCGGCCATCGACGTGCCCACCCTCGTCCTGCTCTTCGGCCTGATGATCCTCTCCTCCCAGTACGCCGCCTGCGGCTTCTACGACTGGTGCGCCGCGCGCATCGCCGCGACGCCGGCCGGACCCGCCACCCTCCTCGCCCTCACCGTCGCGGTGGCGGGGGTGGTGTCGGCGGTGCTGGCCAACGACGTGGTGGTCTTCGCCATGACTCCGGTGCTGTGTGCGGGCCTGCTGCGTCGCGGACTCGATCCCCGCCCCTTCGTGGTGGCGCTCGCCGCGGCGGCCAACGCCGGCTCCGCCGCCACCGCCATCGGCAATCCGCAGAACATCCTGATCGCCCAGTACGGCGGGCTCGACTTCTGGCGCTTTTTGCTGTTCTGCGGGCCGCCGGCGCTGGCCGCGCTCGTCGTGGTGTGGGCGGTGGTGCTGCTGCTCGCCCGCCGCGCCTTCGCCGCCGCGCCGCCGGCGGCCGCGGGCATCGAGGTGCCGCGGCCGGACCGGTCGGGCCTCGTCAAGGCGCTGATCGCCACCGCCGTGCTGCTCGCCCTGTTCGCCACACCGCTGCCCCGCACGGAGGGTGTGCTGGCGGTGGCGGGGGCGCTGCTGGTGAGCCGGCGGCTCGCGACCCGCACCATGCTGGGGCTGGTCGACTGGCACCTGCTGGTGCTGTTCGCGGCACTCTTCGTGGTGACCGACGCCTTCGCCGCCACCTCTACCGCCCGGGCGGTGGTGGCCCGGCTCGCCGGGCTCGACCTCGGCACCGACCGTCTGCTGCTGCAGCTCCCCGTGGCGCTGGCGGGCTCCAACACCATCGGCAACGTGCCCCTCGTGGTGCTGGTGCTGCAGCTGCTCCATCCGGTGGGCGAGGGGCCGCTCTACGCCCTGGCGCTGCTCACCACGCTCGCCGGCAATCTCCTCCTCACCGGCAGCCTCGCCAACATCATCGCGGTGGAGCAGGCGGCGCGTGCCGGCGTGCGGGTGGGGTTCGCCGACCACGCCCGCTTTGGTGTGCCGATCACCCTGCTGTCGCTCCTGCTCGCCGCCCTGTGGCTGCTGGTCACCGGTGCCCTGCGGCCGTGAGGCGGGCGGCGGCTGCGGCGGCGCGTTCCGCCCTTGACAGCCGCCCCGGCCGCCACCATTAACACGGGCGCGGTGGGGCCGTAGCTCAGTTGGGAGAGCGCCTGAATGGCATTCAGGAGGTCGGCGGTTCGAATCCGCTCGGCTCCACCAACTCTCCCGAGCACTTAGCCGGATCGCCAGTCACACGATCGCGCCGCGACCGTCGAGCCGGTCGTGAGCGGGCTCCTCCGGCGAAGCGCTCCCACGCGGTTCCTCTTTCCACTCTCCGCAACGGCTTCCCGAACATGCGGCCGTGAACCGATCCTGCGTCTTCGCGGCCCGACGCCGCCGTGACGGCCGGAGATCGGGAGTGCGACGGTCCGTGGGGTATGGGCCGGAACTTCCGTGCAGCCCGGACATCGCGCACGGACGAGGTGGGAGGTCGGCACCTGCGGCCGCCGGGCGCTCCCGCGAGCGAGCGGGCTCGGACCGTGCGACATGCGTGACCGCCGCCGTGAACGGCGCATCGTTCGCACAGCCGTGATGTGGGAAGCCGAAATGGCGCGCCCGGGAGGACTCGAACCCCCAACCCTCAGATCCGTAGTCTGATGCTCTATCCAATTGAGCTACGTGCGCGCTGGCCTC
>BEIP01000044.1 GCA_002898955.1 bacterium HR39
TCGATCACCTCCTGCTCCGTGACGTCGAGGGTCTCGGCGATCTGCTTCACGGCCTCGGGGCTGAGGTCACCGTCCTCCAGCTCCTGCAGCCGGCTCTTGAGCCGCCGCAGGTTGAAGAACAGCTTCTTCTGGGCGGAGGTGGTGCCGATCTTCACCAGCGACCAGTTGTGCAGGATGTACTCCTGGATCGCCGCGCGGATCCACCACATGGCGTAGGTGGCCAGCCGGTAGCCGCGGTCGGGGTCGAAGCGCTTGACCGCCTGCATTAGCCCGATGTTGCCCTCGGAGATGATCTCCGAGAGCGGCAGGCCGTAGCCGCGGTAGCCCATGGCGATCTTGGCGACGAGGCGCAGGTGGCTGGTCACCAGCCTGTGGGCCGCCTCCACGTCCCCGTGCTCCTTCCACCGCTTGGCGAGCATGTACTCCTCTTCGGGGTCGAGCATCGGAAACTTGCGGATTTCCTCCAGGTATCTCGCAAGTCCCGATCCCTCGCTCGGCACGATCGGAAGGCTCGCCATGGAGCGCTCTCCTCTCCCTCGTCTGCGCACGCCGTGCGTGGCGGTACCCGGATGCAATGAAGCACGCCGCGGAGCGGCTGTCCACACCGCCCGCGGTCCCCGTTCGGGTCGGGATGTGGGGCCCGCCGGGACCCGGCCAAGGGCTCCCGCAACGCCTGACGCGTGCCGGCGGCGCTCCGATCACCAGCCGGCGTGGACCGCCCGCTCCCGAGCCCCACATGGTGCGAGGAGGCGGAGCGGAGGCCGGGCGATGCGCTGTGCCTGCACCCCGTGGCGGCGGTTCCTGCTGATGGCGCTCGGCGTGCTGGCGATCGTGCTGGCGGCCCGCGTGATGGAGGGTGGGCGGACGGCGCCCGCGGACGCCCGGCCGTCCGCCGTCAGTGATGCAGGATCTGACTCAGGAACAGCTTCGTCCGCTCCGAGCGCGGATTGGTGAAGAACTCCGAGGGCGGCGCCTTCTCGACGATCTCGCCCTGGTCCATGAACACCATGGTGTCGGCCACCGACCTGGCGAAGCCCATCTCGTGGGTGACCACCACCATGGTCATGCCCTCTTCGGCCAGCTCGATCATCACGTCCAGCACCTCCTTCACCATCTCCGGGTCGAGGGCGGAGGTGGGCTCGTCGAACAGCATGATCTTGGGCCGCATGCACAGCGCTCGGGCGATGGCGACGCGCTGCTGCTGACCGCCGGAGAGCTGGCCGGGATATTTGTGGGCCTGCTCGGGAATCTTCACCCGTTCGAGGAGCTGCATGGCCAGCTCCTCGGCCTCGCGGCGCGGCATGTGCTTCACGTACATGGGCGCGAGGATCAGGTTCTCGAGCACGGTGAGGTGCGGGAAGAGGTTGAACTGCTGGAACACCATGCCGACCTCGCGCCGCACCGCGTCGAGATGCTTGACGTCGCCGTCGAGGGGAATGCCGTCGACGACGATCTCGCCGCGCTGGTAGTCCTCGAGGCCGTTGATGCAGCGGATCAGAGTCGACTTGCCCGACCCGGAGGGGCCGCAGATCACGACCTTCTCGCTGCGGCGCACGTCGAGGTCGATGCCGCGCAGCACGTGGAACTCGCCGAACCACTTGTGCACGTCGCGCATCACGATGATGGGATCGGTGTCGGCGCTCATGCCGTGCCTTCCCCCCTCAGCGCCGCTCGCGTCCCGCCGCCAGTACCTTCTCGACGTACATGCTGTAGCGGGACATGGCGAAGCAGAAGACCCAGAAACCGAAGGCCGCGAACAGATAGCTCTCGGCGTGGCGGCCGAGCCAGGCGGGATCGGTGGTGATCAGCCTCGCCATGCCGAGCAGATCGTAGAGGCCGATGATGGTCACCAGGGAGGTGTCCTTGAACAGGCCGATGAAGGTGTTGACGATGCCGGGAATGACGAGGCGCAGCGCCTGCGGCAGGACGACGAGCCGCATCATCTGCCAGTAGGACAGGCCGAGCGCCATGGCCGCCTCGTACTGGCCCTTCGGTATGGCCTGCAGACCGCCGCGCACCACCTCGGCCATGTAGGCCGAGGCGAACAGCGACACGCCCACCAGCGCCCGCAGCAGCTTGTCGATCGTCACGCCGGGCGGGAGGAACAGCGGCAGCATCACCGAGGCCATGAACAGCACGGTGACCAGCGGCACGCCGCGCACCACCTCGATGAAGACGATGCACACCGCCCGCACCGTGGGCATCTCCGACCGCCGCCCCAGCGCCAGCAGGATGCCGAGCGGCAGGGAGGTGGTGATGCCCACGCCGGCGATCACCAGCGTGAGGAACAGACCGCCCCAGTTGGCCGTCTCCACCGGCTCGAGCCCGAACCAGCCGCCGGCGAACAGCACGTAGGCCACGGGCGGATACCACAGGATGAGCGCGACCGCCCAGGCGATGCGCCGCTTCATCCGCGGCAGGAACAGCGGCACCATCGCCGCCACCAGGATGGCGAAGGCCAGCACCACCCGCCAGCGCTCGCTGTCCGGATACAGGCCGAACATGTACTGCCCGAAGCGCACGCGGATGAGCGCCCAGCAGGCGCCGCCCGGCGCGCAGTCGTCCTTGGATTCGCCGCTCAGCGTGGCGTTCAGCACCGCCCATTCGAAGAAGGGGACAAGGGTGACGTAGAGCAGCCACAGGACGACGAGGGTCAGGAGGGTGTCGTACCAGGTCGAGAACAGGTTGTGCCTGAGCCACGCCAGCGGCCCGATGCGCTCGGTCACCGGCGGCAGCACCTCGCTGGGGCGGGGACGGACGGCCTCGGCCACGGCTTCAGCGCTCCACCAGAGCCATGCGGCGGTTGTACCAGTTCATGAAGGCGGAGATCGCCAGCGACAGGCTCAGATAGACGGCCATGGTGATGGCGATCACTTCCACCGCCTGGCCGGTCTGGTTGTTGATGGTGCCGGCCACGTTGAAGAAGTCCGGATAGCCGATCGCCACGCCGAGCGAGGAGTTCTTGGTGAGGTTGAGGTACTGGCTGGTCTGCGGCGGGATGATCACCCGCAGCGCCTGCGGGATCACCACGAGCCGCAGGGTCTGGCCGCGCGAAAGCCCCAGCGCGTAGGCCGCCTCCCACTGGCCGCGGTCCACCGCCTCGATGCCCGCGCGGACGATCTCGGCGATGAAGGCGGCGGTGTAGACCGAAAGCCCCGCCACCATGGCGAGGAACTCGGGCAGCAGCACGAGCCCGGCGGAGACGCGGAAGCGGCCCACCTCGGGGTATTCGAAGGAGAGCGGCGCGCCGGTCAGCAAGAAGACGGCGAGCGGTACCAGCACCAGGATGGCGAGGCCCACCCGGAAGGTGGGGAAGGGCCGGCCCGTCTCCTCGAAGCGCCGCCGCGCCCAGCGGGCCAGCAGCACCACCGCGACGATCGCCGCGACCAGCGCGTAGACCGTCCAGGCGAAGCCCGGCTCGGGGACGGGCTTGGGCAGGAACAGCCCGCGGATGTTGAGATACGCTCCCCCGAGCAAGGCGATGCTGTCGCCCGGCAGCGGCAGGTTGCCCAGCACCACGAAGTACCAGACGATGAGCTGCAGCAGCAGCGGCACGTTGCGGACGATCTCGATGTACGCCGCCGCCACCTTCGCCACCAACCAGTTCGAGGACAGCCGGGCGATGCCGACGATGAAGCCGAGGATGGTGGCGAGCACGATGCCGACGATCGAGACGTAGAAGGTGTTGAGCAGGCCGACGAGGAAGGCGCGGGCGTAGCTGTGGGTGCGGTCGTAGGGGACGAGCGTCTGGCTGATGTCGAAGCCGGCGGCGGTCCACAGGAAGCCGAAGCCGGTCGAGACGCCGAGACGCTCGAGGTTGAGCAGGGTGTTGTGGACGAGATAGACCGCACCGGCGAGGAGCGCCGCCATCAGGACGATCTGCGCGGTTACGGCACGCACGCGCGCGTCGTTCCAGAAATGGGCGGCTCTGCGGCGACGGGTCGGACGGGCGTTCACGGCCATCGGCGGTGGCGTCCGTTCACGGATGCCCGGACGGCAGGGGCGCGGCCTTCGGGCCGCGCCCCGACCGCGCTCACCGGAAGGGCATCGCGTACTGCAGACCGCCGCGGGTCCACAGGTCGTTGAGACCGCGCTCGATCCCGAGCGGCGTCCCCATGCCGAGGTTGCGCTCGAAGATCTCGCCGTAGTTGCCCACCTGCTTGATCACCTGATAGGCCCAGTCCTGGGGCAGGCCGAGGTACTCGCCGAACTTCTCCTCGACGCCGAGCAGGCGGCGCACGGCGGGATCGTCGCTGTTCGCGCGCAGCTCGTCCACGTTCCCGCTGGTCACGCCGTACTCCTCGGCCTCGAGGGTGGCGTAGAACACCCAGCGCACGATGTCGCCCCACTCGTTGTCACCGTGGCGCACCACCGGGCCGAGGGGCTCCTTGGAGATCACCTCCGGCAGGATCACCCAGTCGTCCGGATTGGAGAAGCGGGTGCGCTCGGCGTAGAGGCCGGAGCGGTCGGTGGTGAAGACGTCGCAGCGGCCCGCCTGGAAGGCGGCGATGGCCTCGTTGGAACTCTCGAACACCACCGGCTCGTACTTCATGTTGTGCTTGCGGAAGTAGTCCGCGAGGTTGCGCTCGGTGGTGGTGCCGGTCTGCACGCAGACCGAGGCGCCGTCGAGCTCGAGGGCGCTCTTCACGCCCAGCGCCTTCGGCACCATGAAGCCCTGGCCGTCGTAGTAGTTCACACCCACGAAATCGAGGCCGAGCGCCGTGTCGCGGGCGAGCGTCCAGGTCGTGTTGCGGATCAGCACGTCGATCTCGCCCGACTGGAGGGCGGTGAAGCGCTCCTTGGCGGAGAGCGGCACGTACTTGACCTTCGAGGCGTCACCGAAGATGGCGGCCGCCACGGCCTTGCAGAAATCCACGTCGAAGCCGGACCAGTTGCCCTGGTCGTCGACCGTGGCGAAGCCCGGCAGGCCCGAGGCGTTGACGCCGCAGCGGACGAAGCCGTTCTTCTTCACCGCCTCGAGCGTGGGGCTCGCCGCCGCGGCCGTGCCGATGCCGGCGAGCGCGAAGGCGCCGGCGAGGGCGAGGGTCGTGATGCGCATGGTACCTCCCGACAACCGATGGTCACGTGACAGGACCGGGACTCCGCCCCGCGGAGCCGGCCGGCGGGCACCGTGCCACGTCCGGAGCGGTCTGCCAAGCGCGCGGTGCGACGGGGGCTCTTCCGTCCGGCCGTCCGCCCCGGCTAGAATGCGGACGGGACTCCTGCGGCCCGCGGCGGGCCGCGCATCTGCGGGAGGGCGTGAGCGTGTCGCCCCTCGAACGGGCCGCCGAGATCTCCGTGGGGCGGGCGGTGGGCTTCGCGGCGCTCGCCATCCTGGTGACCATGGCGGGCCTCGCCTTCGATCCGCCTCTGGCCTTCGCCACCGGGGCGCTGCTGGCGCTGCTGGTGGCGGCCACGCTGGAAGTGAAGGCGCGTCTGGCGCCGAGCTTTCCCTACCGCCGCACCGAGGCGTGGCTGATGCTGCAGCCCACTCCGGCCTGGCCGCCGGAGACGGCCCAGCGCGTCGTCGGGCGGGTGATGGCCGGCACCTTCCGCCGCTACGCCCGCATCGCCCTGGTGGCCGCCTTCGGCCTGTGGGGCGTGAGCCTGATCGCGCGGCTGGCCGGATAGGACAGGGGGCCGCCCCGCGGGACGGCCCCCGATCCGTCGCCGGTCCGGAGGCGCTCAGTCGCGCCGGCGGATCTCCACGCGCCGGTTGCGCGGCTCCGGGGTCTCGTCGGGAGTCGGCACCGCCAGCCTCTCCTCGCCGAAGCCCCGCACCTCCATGCGCTCCGGCGCCACGCCGCGGGAGGCCAGGTCGTCCGCCACCGCCTGCGCCCGCCGCAGCGACAGGCGCCGGTTGTAGGCCTTCGGGCCCACGGTGTCGGCGTGGCCGTCCACGTAGACGCGCACCTCGGGGTTGGCCTTCAGCAGTTCGGCGATCCCGTCGAGGCGCGCCTTGGCCTCGTCCCTGAGGACGGCGCTGTCGAAGTCGAACAGCACCTCCGCCTGGATGGTGATCACCGCCGGCACCTGCGGCTTCAGGGCTTGCTGGGCCAGCGCGATGTTCTCCTCGAAGGTGCGCCGGCAGGCGGCGATGTCCTCGGGCTGGAAGTCCTCCTCCTGCTGCTCGAGCCAGCATTCGTAGGCCGCGAGCGCCCGCGCCGTGGCCTCGGGCGCCTTCTCCGGGCCGCCACCCTGCAGCACGGCCGTCAGCCGCGCCCAGGCCGAGCGGAGATCCGCCTGCGCCGCGACGGGAATGGCCCGATCGCCCACCGCCTGCGGCTCGGGCATTTCGCCGCGCGCCGCCATGGCCGCCCGTCCGGCGAAGAAGGCGGCGTCGCGGAAGTCGCGCATGCGCTCGAACTCGTAGCGCGCGTAGCCGAGATAGGCCTCGCGCAGCGTGGTGAAGAACGGCCCGCTCGCCGTCGCCGACTCCGCCGCGGCCAGCGCGCGGCTCGCGTCGCCGTAGGCGGCGAGGTTCTCCGGCACGGACACGAAGCCCGGCCCCGCCGCGCAGGCGGAGAGGGCGAGCGTGGCGGTGCCGGCGAAGAGCAGTCGTCGAAGGGTCGTCATGGTGGTCCTCTCCTCCCCGCGCTCCGGGACGGGACCGTCCCGCGCGCGGACTGCAACTGGTGCCTCCCGAAGCCCGCACAAGGGAGTGCGCCGCGAAGGCCGCGCGCGTGACCTGCACGACACGCTGCGACGGTGCGCCCGCTTGGCAGGAGCGCGCGGCGGTCCCACTGCAGGGGCGGGATGGCCCACGGAGGGCTGCACATGGCGGGTACGGGTGAAGCCGGCTTCATGGCCAACGACGAGGGCCTCGGCGGCTTCGGCTGGCTGGTGCTGGCGCTGGTGGTGCTGCAGGTGCTGCTGGCGGTCTTCTGGCCGGCCGGGATCTTCTACGTCAACCTGCTGCTCGGCTTCGTGGTGCTCGGGGCCCTGGCCCTGCTCTGCGGCGGAAGGGTCCCCTCCTCGTCGTAGGCCACGTCGCGGGCGTCCGTCCTTGCGGGGCCATCGCGGACGGGCGGGTCCGGTTGCCGGATCCGCCCGGCGCGCCTAGGCTGGGGTCGCCCGGAGCGGATACCATCGAGGGAGGGACCGGACCCATGCGCCCGCTGCGCCTGCTCGCCGCCGCACTCGCCGCCGGCCTCATCGCCGGCGCCGCGCAGGCGGCCACCACGCTGCGCATCACCCTGCAGCTGCCGCTCACCAGCATCCTCGGGCAGAACCTGCTGGTCTTCAAGGAGCAGGTGGAGGCGGCCTCGAACGGCGAGATCCGGATCGAGATCTATCCCGCCTCCCAGCTCTACAAGGACAGCGAGGTGCCGCAGGCGGTCTCGTCCGGCGCCATCGAGATGGGCGTCTCCTCGCTCACCCTCTTCGCCGCCACTGTCCCCGCCGTCGACGTCTTCTACGTCCCGTTCCTGTTCGACTCGCCCGAGCTGGTCCAGGCGGCGCTCGAGCCCGGCTCGCCCATCCGCCGGTCCATCGAGGAGGAGATCCTGAAGACGGGCGCGCGCATCCTCTGGTGGCAGCCCTACGGATCCACCATCCTGCTCGCGAAGAAGGAGCCGGTGCGCACACCCGAGGACATCAGGGGCAAGAAGGTGCGCGTGTTCGGCCGCACGCTCGGCAGGTGGGTCGAGATCGTCGGCGGCGTGCCGGTGCTCATCTCCGCCTCCGAACAGTTCCTCGCCTACCAGCGGGGCGTGGTGGACATCGGCATGACCGGCATGGTGACGGTCCGCCCGCGCAAGCTCGACCAGGTCATGCAGGCCATCACCAAGGTGCCCATCGCCGACATCGAGTTCGTCGTGGTGATCAACGAGGGCGTGTGGCAGTCGCTCACCGACGACCAGCGCCGGATCCTCGCCGAAGCGGCCGCCGTGGCCGAAGTGGACGCGAAGGAGCGCATCGCCGTCGACGAGCGCGAGAACGAGGAATA
>BEIP01000045.1 GCA_002898955.1 bacterium HR39
CGCCGAGCGGCGCCTCGAGGTCGGCTACGACCTCTTCGGTCCCACCTGCGATTCCATCGACGCCATGCCGGGTCCGCACTGGCTGCCGGCCGACGTGGCGGAGGGGGACCTGATCGAGGTGGGGATGGCCGGCGCTTACAGCAACGTCCTCGCCACCCGCTTCAACGGCTTCGGTGAAGCGCCGGTGCTGGAGGTGGACGACGAGCCCTGGTATCTCGCGCCCCCGGCCGGGGCGCGCACGCCCGAGAGTCTGGTGGCCTGACGGAAAACGGGCACCGCGACCGCAGCCGCGGTGCCCGTCCCGACGGGAACGGAAGGGTTCGGCAGGTGCCGGTGGAGGCGCCGAGCGGCGCCGTGAGGCGGCCCTGCGGGAAGGCATGCCAGAAGCTGTCCGTATCGCCCCCCGCGCATGCCGTCCGGACGGCGGTTCCCGTCGCCGGGCCGGAGCGGGTGGAGGGATGCGGATCCCGGTGGCTCGTGCCGCAGTCCATCACCGACCTGCCGCCGGCGAAGTGATTGCCCGGCCCCTCGCAGGCGGGACCCGCCGCGTCCGCCGCCGGCCCCGCCGCGGTCTCGGCCGCGACCGCGTGCTCGCCCGATCACCTCGCGCACCCGCGCGGGCGTGGCCGGCATGTCCACGTGCCGCACGCCGAGCTCGGCCAGCGCGTCCACCACCGCGTTGATCACCGCCGGCGGGCTGCCGATGCTGCCGGCCTCGCCGCAGCCCTTGACCCCGAGCGGATTGTTGCGGCACGGCACCTCGATCCAGGAGAAGTCGATGGCGCACAGATCGTCCGCCCGCGGGATGGCGTAGTCGAGGAAGGTGGCGGTCAGCAGCTGGCCGGAGTCGGGATCGTAGACCGTGCGCTCGGTGAGCGCCTGGCCCACGCCCTGCGCCACGCCGCCGTGCACCTGTCCGGCCACCAGCAGCGGGTTCAGCACCACGCCGAAGTCGTCCACCACGGTGTAGCGCTCCAGCGAGACGACGCCCGTCTCCGGGTCGATCTCCACCTCGGCGATGTGGCAGCCGTTGGGGAAGGTCCAGGCCGGCAGCTCGATCCTGGCCTCCGCGTCGAGGCCGTTCTCCAGCTCCGGCGGCCGCGCGCTCCAGGACTTCACGATGCGGGCGAGCTCGATCACGTCCACCGCCCGGTCGGTGCCCTTCACCCGGAAGACGCCGTCGGCGAAGACCACGTCCTCGACCGCCGCCTCGAAGTGGCGCGCGGCGGCGATGCGGCCCTTCTCGATCACCTTCTCCGCCGCCTCCAGGATCGCCGCACCCTCCGCGGTGAGCGAGCGCGAGCCGCCGGTGCCGCCGCCCTCTTCCATCTCGTCGCTGTCGCCCTGGATGACGCGGATGCGCTAGATGGGAACGCCCAGTCGCTCGTGCAGCACCTGGGCGAAGGCGGTCTCGTGGCCCTGGCCGGTGGACTGGGTGCCCACCACCACCGCCACCGTGCCGTCGTCGAGAAAGCGCACCCTGGCGCCCTCGGTGGGATCGCCCATGGTGGCCTCGATGTAGTAGGCGAGGCCGATGCCGCGCAGCCGCCCGCGCGCCTTCGCCTCCTCGCGCCGCTGCGAAAAGCCGGCCCAGTCGGCCCGCTCCATGCAGGCCTCCATCAGCCGCACGAACGCGCCCGAGTCGTAGATCTCGCCCACCGCCGTGCGATAGGGCATCTCCTCGGGGGCGATCATGTTGCGGCGGCGGATCTCGTCGGGGGAAAGGCCCATTTCGCGCGCCGCCACGTCCACCAGCCGCTCGAGGCAGTAGATGCTCTCGGGCCGGCCGGCGCCGCGGTAGGCGTCCACCGGCGCGGTGTTGGTGAACACGCCGAGCACCCCGTAGGAGACGGCCGGGATGCGATAGACGCCCGGCAGCACCTTGGAAGCCGCACCGGTCGGGATGTAGGGGCCGAACTGGGAGAGATACGCGCCGAGATTGGCCCGCACCCGCACCCGGTAGGCCAGCATGCGGGCGTCTTCGTCGAAGGCGAGCTCGGCCACGGTGCGGTGATCGCGGCCGTGGGCGTCGGTGAGCATGGCCTCGGTGCGCGTGGCCGTCCAGCGCACCGGCCGCCCGAGCCGCAGGGCCGCCCAGGCCACCATGACGTATTCGGGATAGACGAAGATCTTGGTGCCGAAGCCGCCGCCCACATCCGGCGTCTTCACCCGCACCTTCTCCCGCGGAAGACCCAGCAGGTCGGCGATGATCTGGCGCGGCGTCCACACGCCCTGGGTGGGCAGATACACGGTGAGCCGGCCGTCGGGCTCCGGCTGCGCCGCGGCGGCGCGCGGCTCCATGGGATTGGGGGTGAGGCGGTTGTTCGCGAGCTCGAGGCGCACGATGCGTGCGGCCCTGGCGAAGGCCTCCTCCACCGCCTCTTCATCCCCGATGTGCCAGTCGAACGCGATGTTCCCCGGCGCCTCGTCGTGGATCCGGACGTCCGCCGCATCGGCCGTGGCCGGGTCCACCACCGGCGGCAGCTCCTCCACGTCCACCGCCACGGCCTCGGCCGCGTCCTGGGCGGCGGCGCGGGTTTCGGCCACCACGAAGGCCACCGCCTCGCCCACGTGGCGCACGCGATCGCGCGCGAGCACCGGCCGCCTGGGATCGGCCCGCTTCGAGCCGTCGCGGTTCTTCAGCGGGATCAGACAGGGGAGGTGCATCCGCCCCTCGGGGTCCATCTCCGCGGCGGTGACCACCAGCACGACGCCGGGCACCTCCCTCGCGGCGGACGTGTCGATCCGGCGGATGCGCCCGTGGGCCACGGGGCTTCGCACCACGGCGAGATGCAGCGCGCCTTCGAGCTTCAGGTCGTCCACGTAGCAGCCGTGGCCGGTGACGAAGCGCCGGTCCTCCATCCTGCGCACGGGCTGTCCGATGCCGAACTTCATGCGCCTGCCTCCCGTCGTTCCGCTCTCCGCCCGCGCCTCTAGCGCCCGCGGTTGCGACGTGTCCAGCGGGGCGAAGAGCGACGGGCGGCGGGAAGGCCCGCCGCCCGTGGCCGCACGCCGGGGGGAGAGGGCGCGCTCAGACCATGGTGGCGAGCACGTCGGCGCTCACCGGCCCGCCCGCGAAGATCGAGTCCAGCATCGCCGGATGGACGGCGGAGAGGTCGATCACGAGGTCGCCGAACTGCAGGACCTCCACCGACTTCAGATAGTCCCGCCCCTCGCTGCCGTCGGTCGGATCGGTGTCGGTGACCACGAGGCGACCGCCGCGGCCCCACACCTGGAAGTCGGCGGCCTCGCCGGCGAACACCGCCGTGTCGATGCCCTGTCCGCCCTCGAGCCGGTCGTCGCCGGCACCGCCCACGAGCGTGTCGTCGCCGGCATCGCCGTCGATGCTGTCCCAGCCGTCGCCGCCCGCGAGCCAGTCGTCTCCGGCGCCGCCGCTGATGCGGTCGTTGCCCGCGCCACCCCACACGGTGTCGTCACCGGCACCGGCCTCCACGCGGTCGTCGCCGCCGCGCGCATCGATGGTGTCGGCGCCGAGCGTGCCGACCAGATAGTCGTTGCCCTCGGTACCGACGATGTCGCTGCCGGTGACGCTGGCGAGAAGGGTGGCGAGAGACTCGCCGTTGACCGTGAGATCGGGCATCGTGGTGAAGTAATGTTCGATCTTCACCTCGCCCGACCCGTCGGCGGCCCGGATGATCAGCGAATCCCCGTGATCGAGGAAGACCAGATCGCTGATGGTCAGGTTCGAGAAGACGAGGGCGTCACCGCTCCCGGCATCCTCGATCTCGTCGCGGCCGAACAGGCCCGAGAACACGAAGGTGTCGTTGCCGGTGCCGCCGTAGAGCTTGTCGTCGCCCGCACGTCCGTCGATGACGTCGTTGCCGTCGAGGCCGTAGATGCGGTCACGGCCGGCCGTGCCGGTCAGGGTGTCGTCGCCCGCCGTCCCGAAGACCGACCACTTGTCGCGGTGTTGAAGGTCGTGGGCGATGTCGCCGAGGTCGCGGTACCGATTCTTTTTGGACATGGCGGAGTGTCCTCCCTCGCTCTGCCGCGGCCGCACCCTCCGTGCGGCCGTCGGTCCGGTCCGGGCACTCTATGGTGCACGAACCTTGCAGAAAGCTGGAGTCACGAGGGCGAAGACCGCGCAGCGGATGCCGCGGCTCCCCTCGTTCCGCCCTTGACACTCCGGGTCCGCGCACCCATACCCACGGCCGCGGTGGGGCCGTAGCTCAGTTGGGAGAGCGCCAGAATCGCACTCTGGAGGTCGGGGGTTCGACTCCCCTCGGCTCCACCAACCTCCCAGCCCTTTCTCCGGACCGTCCGCTTCGTCCATCGCCCGCGCGGGCGACCGGTCGTGCCGCGAGCGTCCCGTCCGGCCGCTGCGGCCCGTGACATTCCGTGACACTTTTCCGAGCCCCGCGCATGGCGGATGCGCGCGCGGGGCGCTTGCCGCAGCGGCGGCTCCCGTCACATTGCGGGACAGTGCGAGACCCCGAACCCCCGCCGGGAGCACCGCTCCGTGCGCGCTGCTTTGTCCGTGCCGCTCGCCCTCGTCGCCCTGTTCGCCGCCGCCACGGCCCGTGCGGAAGGGCCGCGCGCCGTGCCCGTGGTGGTGGATCCGGTGAGGATGGAACGGGTGCAGGAGACCACCAGCGTGATCGCCCGGGTGGTGACGGAGCGCCACGGTCCCGTCGCCGCCGAGGTGGCCGGACGGGTGGTGGCGGTGGAGGTGCGCGCCGGCGAGCGGGTGGACGCGGGTGCGCCGCTGGTGCGGCTCGATCCGCAGCGCTTCGAGCTGGCCCTGCGCATCGCCCGGGCCGAGCTCGCCCGCGCCGAGGCCGCGGTGAGCGAGACCGAAGCCGCCATCGCCCTGCTCGAACAGGAGATCGCCCGCCTCGAGCGCCTGCGCGGCTCCTCCGCCTTTCCGCGCGCCACCTTCGAGGACCGGCTGCGCGAGCGCGAGGTGCAGCGCGCCCGGCTGGCCGCGGCCCGCGCCGGGGTGGAGCTGGCCCGCGCCAATGTGGAGGCGCGCGAGCGCGATCTCGCCGATGCCACCGTCACCGCGCCCCACGCGGGCGTGGTCACCGCCGTGCGCGTGGCACCGGGCGCGCGGGTGGCGCCGGGCGATGCGGTGGTGGAGATGCTCGATCCCGCCTCCTTCGAGGTGGAGGCGCAGCTCGCGGCCGAGCGGCTGCGGGATCTGCGGGCGGCCGGCGGGCTCGCGCGGGTGCGCACAGAATCCGGCGAGGTGCCGGTGCGGCTGCGCGCCGTGGTGCCGGTCGAGAGCCCCACGAGCCGCACCCGCCCGGCACGCCTCGCGGTCGAGGGCGATCCGGCCGCCGCGCTCTTCGCCGACGGCCAGACGGTGGAGCTGCTGCTGCCGGCCGGCGAGCCGCGGGAGCGCCCCACCGTGCACAAGGACGCCATCGTCCCCGGGCAGGGGCGCTACCTGGTGTACGTGGTCCAGGACGGCAAAGCCGTGCCGCGCGAGGTGGTGCCGGGGCCGGCCGTGGGGGATCGCGTCGCCGTCGAGGGGCTGGAGCCGGGCACGCCGGTGGTGGTGCGCGGCAACGAGCGGCTGCGGCCGGGCCAGCCGGTGGTGGTCGCCGGCGGAGGAGGGCAGGGATGAAGCCGATCCGCCTCGCGGTGGAGCGGCCCATTGCCACTCTCGCGATCACGGCGCTGGTGCTGCTGCTCGGGATGGTGGCGCTGTTCCGCATCCCCGTGCAGCTCGCGCCCGAGGTGCGCCGCCCGGTGATCACGGTGACCACCGACTGGCCCGGCGCTTCGCCGGAGGAGGTGGAGCGGGAGATCCTGATCCGCCAGGAGGACGCACTGGAGGGGCTCGAGGGCCTCGAGGAGATGCTCGGCGTGGCGGAGGACGGCCGCGCCCAGCTCACCCTCGAGTTCACCGTCGACACCGACATCGACCGGGCGCTGGTGCTGGTCTCCAACCGGCTCTCGTCCATCTCGGACCTTCCCGACGAGGCCGACCAGCCGCGGCTGTCCACCGCCGGCAACGAGGACAACCCCATCGCCTGGTTCGTCCTCACCCGGGCGCCCGGCAACGACCGGCCGATCCACGAATACGGCGACTTCGCGCGCGACGTGGTGGGCGAGCGCCTCGCCCGCGTGCCGGGCGTGGCCCAGGTCAACGTCTTCGGCGGGGCCGAGCGGCGGCTCGAGGTGGTGGTGGACCCGCGGGTGCTGGCCGCCCATCGCCTCACCGTGGACGATCTCGTGAACGCCATCCGCGCCGCGAGCCTCACCGCCACCGCCGGCGACGTGGAGGAGGGCAAGCGGCGCTGGATCGTGCGGGTGGAGGGCGAGCTCGCCACCCCGGAGGAGCTCGCGCGCCTCGCCCTGCGACGCACGGACGGAGCGGGACGCACCGCCATCCTGCGCCTCGGGGACATCGCCGAGATCCGCTACGGCTGGTCGGATCCGGTCTCCCGCATCCGCCGCATGGGCGAGCCGGCGCTCGCCATCAACATCACCCGCGCCACCGGCGCCAACGTGCTGGAGACCATGGAGGGCGTGCGCCGGGCGGTGGCCGAGCTCGCCGCCGGGCCGGTGGCGGCACGGGGGCTGCGGTTGCGGCAGGTCTACGACGAGACCGTCTACATCGACAGTGCCATCAACCTCGTGCTGAACAACGTCTGGATCGGCGGCCTGCTGGCGACGGCGGTGCTGCTGCTGTTCCTGCGCTCGCCGCGCGCCACCCTGGTGGTGGCGCTGTCGATCCCGGTCTCGGTGATCGCCGCCTTCATCGCCATGGCGGTGGGCGGGCGCACCCTCAACGTCGTCTCGCTGGCCGGCCTCGCCTTCGCGGTGGGCATGGTGGTGGACGCCGCCATCGTGGTGCTGGAGAACATCTTCCGCCTGCGCAAGGCGGGTCTCCCGGCCGACGAGGCGGCGGTGCGCGGGGCGGGCGAGGTGTGGATGGCCATCTTCGTCTCGGCCCTCACCACCATCGTCGTCTTCATTCCCATCCTCGCCCTGAAGCTGGAGGTGGGACAGCTCTTCCGCGATCTGGCGCTGGCCATCTCCGCGGCGGTGGCGATCTCGCTGGTGGTGGCGGTCACGGTGGTGCCCTCGCTGGCCCGGCGCCTGCTCGCCGGCATGGATCCCGCGCGCGAGGTGCGCCTGCCGGTGGTGGACCGGCTCGCCGAAGGCTTCGGGCGGGCGGTCGAGGCCTTCGTCGGCCAGATCGTGCGCAGCCGCGTGGTCTCGGGGCTGTTCGTGCTGGCGCTGGTGGCGGCGCTCGGCAGCGTCGCCTGGCGGCTCCTGCCGCCGCTCGAATATCTGCCCGAGGGCAACCGCAATCTGGTCTTCGGCGTGCTGCAGCCGCCGCCCGGCTACAACCTCGCCACCACCTTCGAGATCGCCACCCGCATCGAGGAGCGGTTGCGCCCGCTCGTGCGGCGTCCGGACGGCAGCCTGCCGCAGCTCGGCCCGGACGATCCGCCGCCCATCGACGACTTCTTCTTCGTGGCCCTGCGCGGTGCCGCCTTCGTGGGTGCCCAGTCGGCCGACCCCCAGCGCGCGGGCGAGCTGGTGGAGCCGCTGCGCCGGGCCATGTTCGCCGAGCCGGGCACCTTCGGCTTCGCCAGCCAGCCCTCCATCTTCGGGCGCGGGATCGGCGGCGGCCGGGTGATCCGCCTCGACATCACCGGCCCCGACCTGCCGGCGCTGCTGGATTTGGCCGGGCGGGCGACGGGGATGGTCGACGAGGTGCTGCCGCGCGCACGCGGCACCCAGATCCGGCCGCGGCCGGGCCTCGAGCTGGGTTCGCCGCAGGTGCGGATCGTGCCCGATCTCGTGAAGCTGGCGGACGCCGGCCTGACGGCCGCCTCCTTCGCCCGTGCCGTGGACGCCTTCAACGACGGCCTCACCGTCACCACCGTCAATGCCGGCGGTGACCGTCTGGATGTGGTGCTGCGCGGACCGCCGGA